>JAQUYE010000016.1 GCA_028691965.1 Paludibacter sp.
ACCACCCTGGGCTTGTCGGACGAAGAGCTGGAAGAGCGCAAAGCCAATGTGCTTGCCAAGGACTGCCTGTGCGTGGGATTAAGTAACGCTGCTTCCCTGCACCACGACGAACTGTTTCTTAAAAACAACAAGGCCGTGAATATCTGCCCGGGACCCAATATTGTAAATTATACAAATATTGTCTCGCTGCCGACAATGATCGATCATATTTACGGTCGTACCGAATTAGTCACCAACAAACAACGCCCTCATGTGTTTATTGCTGAGATGGCTATCTATCTTCGCTTCCTCAAAAAGGAACTTGTTGATGGGAAGGGCGACACACAGGATAGAAAACGGAAAAACTATTATGAATTGTTTCTCCATAACCTATCTGAAGCCAGAAACTATTATCAGAGCCTGTACGATGCTGCAGTGATCACCAAAGCCGGATTCGCAGAAGCCTTACAGCAGTTTGGTGAAGAAATCAGCGGGATAAGAAAAGCGTATAGTCTTGGTTAATCAGTAAACCTCAGTGATATGCTGCAAGGGACCGGCAAGAAGAAGAATTATTTTGAAGGATGGTACTTTAAAATGGTGGCCCACGACGGGTCGGCCGTTATGAGTGTCATCCCGGGCATAGCCCTTTCGAAAGATGGAAATGTACGACAAGCATTCATCCAGGTAATCAATGGTATCACGGCTCAGACCAGTTACTTTGTATTTCCGATGGAGGAATTCTCACATTCACCGAAGGAGTTCTCGCTGACTATCGGGAATAATTATTTTTCGAAAGATAGGATTATCCTTGATTTAAAAGATGATACTTCGACAGTCACCGGTACCGTGGAAATGCATAACCTGGTGGAATATGATTCGGGCAGTTGGTTCAATCCCGGAATTATGGGTTGGTACCGCTACGTACCCTTTATGGAATGTTATCACGGCGTTGTTAGTCTGACGCACGATCTCAGCGGCCGGCTCTCGGTCGACAACCAGGAGGTTGACTTCACTGGCGGTAAAGGGTATATCGAGAAGGACTGGGGTTCCAGCATGCCATCGGCCTGGATTTGGATGCAAAGTAATTCGTTTGCTTCGACCGATTGCTCGTTTATGTTGTCGGTTGCCACCATCCCCTGGCTCGGAAGTTCATTCAACGGGTACCTGGGTTTCTTGTACCACAACAAACGAACCTATCATTTTGCAACCTACCGTTCCACTAAATTACGGTTGGAAATCACCGAATCGGATGTAATAAAGATTAGCATTAAAAATCCTGATCATACCATCCTTGTCGAGGCTAAATCAAACAAAACAGGCTTGCTGCAAGCTCCGGCTCAGGGATCGATGGAACGAAGAATTCCGGAGAGTATCAATGCGACTCTCAAACTATCATTGCTCGACGAGCAGGGAAAACTGGTGTTTACCGATAGTACCGACATTACCGGACTGGAAATGGTGGGCGATTTTCGTCAGTTACAACTATCACAAATGTAAAGAAATGGATAACGGGCCTGCCATTTTGTATAACTACCTGTTATACACTAAACAAACAAAAGGCCTTAAGAATCAATATGAGAAAGACACTTTTTTTAGCAGCAGCAATCATCGTAGCGGCACAGAGCTTCGGACAACTGTACGTTACTGCAGGTACCGGTTACTCACTGGCAATGCCTGAATCAGTATTAGGCACCAGTACGGTGCAGACTCCCTCGTCGACCACCAAAACGAACAATTATGGATCACTGGGTACGGGGATGAACTACAAACTGAACCTGGGTTATTTTTTCACGAAGAACCTGGGGGTTGATTTAGGCTTTACTTTATTAAAAGGCCCGAAACAACTGATGGAATCTCACCTGTACGAAGTTGCCCGGGTCGATGCAAGCAGTAATGCTACCGCAACAGCGATCGGTTTTGCACCCTCACTGGTGTATAAAATGGACAATGGATTGTACGGACGAATTGGCCTTGCTACAAAGATTGGCGGACAAACCGATGTGGATGTGTATAACAAATCGCCCCGTGATGCTAACACCTATTCGGTAACTACAGCAAAGGCAGTTGTTAATGGAAAAATTCCGCTCGGACTCACAAGTGCTCTGGGATATAGTTATGCTATCAATGACCAGCTCTCTATCTTCGGCGAAGCTGAAATCCTGAGCATCAATGTAAAAAGAGATAAGCTTACCTATTCTGAATTTGATACCAGCATTTACTTGAACGACGGTACCCTTGCCATGGCAGGTGTGTATTCGATCGACAACCTACCTCCGGGATATACAAAAACGACCAGCTTTGGCGAAACCTATACAAATGAAGAAGGTACCGGACTTACCTCGGTAAGTAATTACTCTTCTCTTGGTTTATCCGTAGGTATCAGCTATTCGTTCTGATTCAGGGATACACTTAATTTTTTGTTGCGATAAATTCTACTGACCAGTATTTTGCATCAGTCCCTTCGCGCAACACGGCTAACTCAGTCCCTTCGCGATTGGAAAAGACATACCGGGCTTTCACTTCAACAGGGGCCGAAGCAGTTGTGGGAGTGTAGAATTTATCGTAAACATAAAAACACTCGAAGGTGTAGTCATTGTCCTCGAATTGATAGACATACGGTTCGGAATAGTAATCAGCGGAGAGGATGAAAACCTTCCCCTTTACCGCTGCAAAATCTACCCACCAGGGATACATTCTACCTCCATCAGCCTTGTTGAGAGTAGCAACAGGAGTAATCGGCATATTAAATGTATTCGTCGATTCGATAGCAGTGGAAGTACGCATTACATCTCCTGTGCGCAGGATGGCCAGTTCGCCATTGTCGGCAAACCACACCTCTCCGACTGACGTATGTGAATAGCTTTGCATACTCCCCTTTTCGAGCGAGAAAGTGAGCAGTCCTGTCGGGGAAGTAGCCTGACGAATACCCATCAGATAGGGCTTTGTCGGTATTTTCTTTATTTTTGTTCTTCCATCTACATCGCGTACTAAATAGTTACCTGTCGTAGAATGTTTTGTATCGACCCGGTACATATAATCAGTGTAATCAGTCTGCTCCGTATATATAAAACAGCTTGAGTCGGCCCAGGCAATGTCGTAGACCAGCGAGCCAACTTCTATCGATTTATCAACCGTATAAGTTGACATATTTACAGCACTTATCAATCCTCCGTGTCCGACAGCTGCTATCGAATTATCTTCGGCAATCGCAAAACAGCTAGGTGCCTTGCTAAGTGTGATGGTATGCTTTACTGAACGGGAATCCAACCCGTAAAACACCAGCCTGTTGGGTTGCGAGGTAGCATATACCAGGGTATTCGTGCTTTTAATAAAAGCTACATCCACCACATTTCCATCGATGGCATAGGTGTTGGCATTGTTACCTACGCCCCTTGCTGACACAGCAATTTTAATTTCCCTGCGCAGTGGGTCGTTCGACTTCAGCAGAATGGTATCCGAATTTAGTCCCGGCTTTAACTTATCGGCAACACATTCGAACAGTAAGCTTTCCGAATTATACCTTGTTAAATTGCCGCGGGTCTTGTTTAAAACCAGCCATTCGGGCAAATTACTGAATTGCCAGGTCAACAATCCATTTCCCTGATTATAGATAGAGGTCGATAAACCCATCATTGTATTACTTATCGCTATCCTGTTCTGATAAACGCCATTCAGACTCAACTCCGGTGTACCTAAATCGGCAACAAAACGAATACTCACCACCGGATTTTCGGTATCGTTAGTGATTAATTCGATGACACCTTCGAGGGTGTTGGAATTCATTTCAGCATCCATGTTGAACGACAATGGGATATTGTACATACCACCGGCGGGTACAAACAATCCGGCCGGCGTGAATTGAAGGTTGTTGAGCGTTAACCATTCGGGCATACTTGCTATTTTCCATACCAACAATCCCTGACCTGTATTCCTTACTCTGAGCTGCATCTCCTGATAATCCCGGAAGTCGTACAACACCGACGATTCGGTTTCTATACGGGGACTCCCGTCGGCAACATAATATACAGGGATGCGATAAAGTTCGCCATCCGCTTTGATGGTCATGTATTCCTGATATAGTCCCACCTTTTTAAGATCTCCCTGTTGGATAGCTTTTGCCCGTATAATACCAATACTTTTAAGCGTACTTTGGGAGGAGGCCATCGGATCCACAATGAGTTGTCCGGTAGTATTCTCGAGCACCAGCCATTCCGGTGCTTCTTCAATCGTGAAGGTGGTAGTCGTTGCTACAGGACATGCAAAGGGATAGTCGAGAAAATCCCAGCGGGAAGTAACAACAATACCGGATGCGCCTGTTTTGTAGCTGGTTGCAGCAGGCATATCATCAAGGAATTCATTCGAACAGGCATTCAGCACTAGTGCTGCAAGAAATAGTATGGCAAGTTTAGTAGCTGGTTTCATAGGAGTAGATGGATTTACAGGGAATACCTCACTTGAATGGAATAATTAAGTCGCGATAGCCGTAGTGTTTCACCCAGTTCTTCATTCTGACGCTCCTGCGTGTTGTGTTGGTTATCCTTGAAGTAAACATCGGCACGATTCAGCTTAGCTGTCAGGAAGTCGGCCGCTAATCCAAGCGACAAGCGGGGTTGTAGTTGATAGTTGACCGAAAGTCCGACTCCGGCACCGATCGTAATTCCCTCAACTAAATAACTCTGCTTATAATCAACATACGAACTTACATAACCATACTCGTAGCCATAGCCCGCCTCTACCGGCACTGCATAGGAAACTTCACTTTCCATCCGAAAGAAGAGTGGTCCGGCCGACAAAGTACCTGTCAGCATCAACTTCTTTTTATATCCCAGGGGTAGTTGGTACAGCAGCGATGCACCTGTATAATTCATATAGATCTGTTCACGCTGGTAAGAGTCGGTAAACATGGGATAAAAAGGATCAATTTCAATGTAGTAATCCCCTTTGTAGCCCGACGAAAAATGGGAATAGTGGAGTCCGGCTCCCCATCGCGGGCTAAATAAATAATGTGCAGAGGTGCTCAGCTGATACCCATTGGTTAGCTTCGGGTAGTTTTCGTCGGATGTAGCATCGGTGCTAAAATCCATAAACCAGGGCAAATGGGCACCGCCAGCACCAATACGTATCAGCCAGGGCTCGGCCAGTTTATAGTTATCCTTTCTACGGGAAGCACGGTAATAGCTGTCGACTTCCGACAGCGGTATCACTTTGCCTATCATGAAGTTTCCTTCACCTTTCTGTTCGTACCGGATGTGTGTGTCGCTGATGGATTTAATGTAACAAGCAATAGTGTCTTTGTGAACAGTGATAATTAAGTCCTGCGCAGTAGCTAAGGTCACCGAAAGCAGTAGCAGGGAAAGAAAAAGGAATTTCTTCATTGCTTGTTTGTGTAAAGGTATAGTAGGATAGTTTTTAAAACAAAAGCCCAAAAGTAATTATAAAAAATCTACTTAACTTTGCATTCAGCTAATTTATATTAATTCTATCATTAATTTACTCAACTATGATCCTTATTATTCTACTTTGTTTAGTAATTCTTATCGGCATTGTTAATACCTGGCTACTAGTCAGCCGCAAACCGGTTGACAACACCGGGGAATTCAGAACTAACTTTACACGCCTGGAATCGGAGCTTACACGCCTGGATCAGTTAATGCGGGAGGAATTCCGCCACAATCGGGAAGAGATTCAGAGAGCCCTGAAAGACAATCGCGAAGAACTTACCGGCTCGTTTAAATCGTTCGAGGAACAGTCGACCCGGAATGCGTCCTCGTTCAATGATCTTCAAAAACAGAAGTTCGACGAACTGATACAGCGTCAGGAAGCTATCCGGAAGGACACCGAAACCAAACTGAAAGAGATGCGCGAAGACAACACTACCAAGCTGGAGGAGATGCGCCGCACGGTGGATGAGAAACTTCAGGAAACAGTGGAGAAGCGGTTCAACGAATCGTTTAAATTAATCAGCGACCGACTGGAACAGGTGCACAAGGGACTTGGTGAAATGCAGACGCTGGCTTCGGGAGTGGGTGATCTGAAAAAGGTACTCACCAATGTTAAGACCCGGGGTAATATGGGAGAAATACAACTGGGTGCTATTCTTGAACAAATTTTATCACCCGAACAATACGACCGCAACGCCGGAGTAAAGGAAGGGAGTCAGGAGAGAGTTGAGTTTGCCATCAAACTTCCCGGCAAGAACAACGATAATGAGTCTTTGTTGTTGCCCATCGATTCGAAATTTCCTACCGAGGATTACCAGCGCATGCTCGAAGCGTATGATAATATTGGGGCGATAAGCCCGAAAGAGCTGGAAGCCATCTCGAAGCAATTTGACAACTCGGTCAGGAAAAACGCGAAGGATATCCGCGACAAATACATCAATCCGCCGGTCACCACCGACTTTGCCATCATGTTTGTGCCTACCGAGGGACTCTATGCCGAAATTCTTCGACGTACAGGTCTATTTGAAACCCTGCAACGGGATTACAAGATAACTGTAGTAGGGCCTACCAACCTGGTTGCTTTTCTGAGCAGTTTGCAGATGGGATTTAAAACTTTAGCCATCGAAAAACGTTCCAGTGAAGTATGGGAAATCCTTGGAGCCGTAAAGACAGAGTTTGGCAATTTTGGTATCGTACTGGAAAAGACGAAGAAGAAACTGCAGGAAGCTGCTAATGTTATTGACAAGGCAGGCGTCCGATCGAGGGCTATCGAACGTAAACTACGTACGGTTCAGGAGTTACCTCAGGAACAAACCCTGGCATTACTGGGCGAATCAATAGAAATTGAAGAAGACAACGAACTTGAAGAAGAAGAAAATGAACCAACAAAGCAATCAACGTAAATTACTCTGGGCTGTATTAGCAATAAATTTTGCATTTTTTGTTATCGAGATGTCTACCGGACTTCTATCCGGTTCGATGGGACTCGTAGCTGATAGTCTGGACATGCTGGCCGACGCTTTTGTATATGGCATCAGTCTGCTGGCAGTTGGTGGATCACTATTACAAAAAAAACGGGTAGCAAGGATAGCCGGTTACTTTCAATTGACTCTTGCTATCATCGGGTTTGCTGAAGTTATCAGGCGTTTCGTGGGTGCAGAAACACTCCCCGACTTTTCAATAATGATTTATGTATCAGCACTGGCGTTAGTGGCTAATAGCGTTAGTCTGTATTTACTTAACAAATCGAAAGGCAAGGACGAAGTGCACATGAAAGCCAGTATGATCTTCACTTCCAACGATGTTATCATCAATGCAGGAGTTATCGTGGCAGCGTTACTGGTTAGATGGTCAAATTCGGGTCTCCCCGACCTGATTGTCGGTTCGTTGGTATTTATAATCGTAATCAAAGCAGCTTTCAAGATCTTAAAACTCGGAAAATAGTTTCACGAGGTTGAAATTCAGAAATAATTTACTAACTTTGATTTTCTGAGAATTCACTTTAAATAAATCGAACCATGGAAGAAAAAAAAGTTAAGCAGAACGCTCCTTACATTCTCGATCTGGAAGCGGGACAACACTTGTGGTGTGCGTGCGGACAAAGCACTACCGATCCTATTTGTGATTTGAAAACACATAAAACACTGGGTTTTGCTCCGAAACGTTTTGAGTTGACTGAAAAGAAGAAAGTGGCTTTGTGCGGATGCAAACAAACCAAGAATCCGCCGTATTGCGACGGCACTCACGCGAAATTGTAAAAAATTACGGGTGTCTCCACTGTTGGAAACACCCGTTTCGTTTTAATATCCTACCCTTCGGTAGCCACCGGTACTTTCACTGCTCCACTCGAAATCAGTCACATCCTCTATCGTAACGAGGCCCGACACGATTCCCGTTGAGGCCATTCTTAATTGTGCCACCTGAGCTACTGTCTGTGCCAGCAACTTCATTGTACGTGCATTCACAGTATAGTTCTTCTTAGCACTATCGTACAGCCCTTTTATGTAGCGATACATCTCGGCAGATGCTTCCGGCGAAAGTTCCAGTTCGTATTCAGCAAAGAGCAAATGCCTGAAGATAGCTGCCAGCGTATCGGCATCAAAATCGTTGAATACCACCGTATGGTTGAAACTATTGATCCCGTTTTTGGCCAGGTTACGGGCGATCACCTCGTTTCCGTCGCTTGTTTCGGCATACACCACCGCAACACTCAGCTTCGACTCCTTAATTTTATTTTCTATCCAGATTCGAATAAAGTCGAACGACTTCCCGGTGTAATGGGGCGAATCCATATCAAGAAACAACAAGCCGTTAGCTGCTCGCTTCAAAGCAGTCTCCAGTACTGCCATGGAGTTTGTTTCGGTAAGTTCTTCAATATTCAGTGCCACAAAATGACCACGCTTTAGTATTCCCAGTCCCTGCAGCAGTTGTCCCAGGATCTCGGCTACCGTACTTTTCCCTGTACCGGTATTCCCGATAAAATTCCAGCTGAAATGTCCGCCGCTAAGGTTCAACACTCCCTGTTTATGTTTCAGTCGCGATATGGCCACGTAATTATGCAGGGCTTGCTTGGCATTATCAAGAGCTATCAATGCATCGAGCCGGCTCAGGGAAGCCGAAAGAACGGTCTCGTCGAGCGGCGAAGCCTCAAGCAGGAGTTTGTTGTGATTCGGGATATCACCCGCTTCGATGGTACAAAGCTTCTCGTTGGTAAGATCCCCGTGCGGGAGTTTCGACAGACGGTTACTTACTGCAGGAATGATGTGCGATGTAAGCAATCGGGTAATAAAACGACCATTGCCGAAATGCTCATCCTTATTATTATATTCTTCTATTACATAATCCGACAGAGCTATCTCTGCTTCCGGCGTCAATGTGTATTGTTCCTTTTCCAATACTTTCATCCCAATCTTCATGAGCTGATCGGGGGTATAATCTTCAAAATTGAAGATGTAGGGGAAACGCGACTTCAGACCCGGATTGGACTCCAGCAATCGGTTCATCTCGTTCGAGTAGCCTGCAAGGATAACAATCATATCCGAGTCCTCCAGACTCAAATAGGTAAGCAACGTTTCGATAACCCGGTGTCCGAAATCACGCCGATCCTGTCCTTCCACAAAAAGGTTATAGGCTTCGTCGATAAACAAGACTCCACCACTGGCCCGTTCAATAGCATTCAGGGTATTCTTTTCGGTTTCGCCCAGGTATTGCCCTACCAGTTTACTACGATCGGTCTCTACCAGGTGCCCCAGCGACAGGGCACCAATTCCGCGGTATATTTCGCCCAGGTACTTGGCAATCGTGGTTTTACCCGTACCGGGATTACCGGTAAACACCATGTGCATGGGTGGCATCTTGTTGTAAAAACCCTTTTCGGCCCGGAGTTTATTGAGGGTCACCAGACTGGTATGATGGAAGATGCTGCGTTTCACTTCGTTCAGTCCGATTAGCATCTCCAGCCTTTTTAAAGCAACCGTTGGATCGCGTTGTTCGATTTCAGGGATATCAGCCGGCACCACCTGATTCATCTTTTTGGGAGTAAACAACTTATTATCGACCACCCTGCGGATAAGATTGGGTATAATTGAGTCGTCGATCAGTTTGTACACATAATAGATATTAGTGAAGTTAGCCCCCCGGAGTTTATAGGCATAAGTCAGATAGGAAAGAAGTTTCTCTTCCACTTCATCGTTCGTCGTATAGCCCTTCCCATACAGGTATTCTTTGGCAATGGAAGTCATCATCCCGGGCAACACATCTTCAAAATCGAACTGGAGATAAAACAGTTCGCGGGCAGGCTCACACATATTCACCAACTCAGTAAGCTGACCTTTTTTGCCCGAAAGCACTACGATATTATCATTCATTGTACGCAGCTTGTTGGCAAGTATCTCCATCCCTGTGAGAGAACCTACCGCCCCTTTAAGCATTAATGCTTCGGCATTATAGATATACACAAAGCTGCTTTTGTTGTAATCGAGGTATTCTTCCAGTTTCGGGGAATACCCACTGGTGGTGTCGAGCAGACTCACTGCATCTTTGCTTTCAAAGTCGTCGAGATTGCAGGCCTCTCTTAATCGGTTGTACAGTTCACGGGCAGCGGATTCCTTACCGACACCCCGCTTTCCGGTCAGCACATAATGATGACGGTAACTAAGGGGTGTGCCTCCTTTATTTGTGCGCTTGGTGTCAAATACTTTTTTCTTATCCAGGTATTCAAGGTGCTGAATAAAAGATGGCGGGGCCAGCAGTTCCCGGTTTACAGTTGTATCACTCATAGTATCATTCGTTTTTGTAGCATAAACATGGTAGTTCTTTAACTCTGATTCCTTCACTTTGCTGCCAATATCATTCACGGGAATCTTCATCCATACTTTTCCTCCAAGGGTAAGAAACAGGTAAGGAGTAAGTTCGTCCGTATTCAGAAAATTATCATCCTCCATCGTGAAGGTCATCTGAAGTGGTTCATCCGGCTTTAGCAAGCCCACTGCAAAATCCCATGCGGGCAGTAATTCCTGATCTTCGGCATAGAGTTCTTCGTCGGTATGGAGATAGGCATAATAGGCTCCGACAACCAGGGTAAAGGAATAATCGACAGCAGACCGGAGAGTAAGCGCTGCTTCAGCCTGCTTTTCGTCCAGAAATGTGCCGTTCACCCGAAATGTAAGATCCTGAGCAATGATCGCTTTCAACGGATCATGGGGAAGATTGATGATATTGAAAACCTGTGCCCCCAGGCGCTGTCCCTCCCATTCCAGGGTCACCGTATAGGCAGTAGAATCACCCTTTTCGAGGGGACAAGGAAGCGTACAGTAAGTGTTAAGCCGGCAACTGAAATGACGTTGATGATCAGTAAGCAGATATACATCTTCGAGCTCTGTAAAGACAGGCAGCGACTCCGGATTCTGCTCATCAAAACCTTCGTAAACAGTAATCAGTATTGAATAACCGGATTGCTTCGGATCGGCAAAACCATTCAGATCGAGAATGAGGCTCTGATCGTTACGATGAGGATACCAGATATCCCCGTCAGGGATGTACTGCCACGAAGCCGGTCGGCTGTCGTACCCTACAGTAAACTGCTGGATATAGAAGTCAGTATTACTTTTTGTCATTATCTGTTCACATTAAGAATAAGGTCAAGGTCTCAACCATTTTTGTTGACCCTGTATTTCACTTACTTATTATCATTGGAATTCTACGAATAAGAATGCGGTCGTATTCCCGCACATCCACACCGTTTGCATCTTTCAGCAAGTCATTATAGTGACAAAGGTCCACGTGTACAAAACGGTTGCGGAATGCTTTTTTCAGCGAAGGATCTGCATGGATAGCTTCCCGTTCCTGCTGTGTTGCAGGTCGGTATCCCATTATCAGTTCTTCCATTATCCACCGGTTATGTTCTACCTGCGAAAGGATTTCCACTTTGTCTTCTTCGATAATAGCCTCACCTGAGTAGCCTATCGATCTCAACTTAGTGGGAATCGAATTGGCGTGATAAATATTAGACCACTGCTTTGCAATAATCAGCGAGTGCCAACATGCTTCCCAGGTCTGCTTCCATTCAGCAGCACCGGGGAGTTCGTCAGGCAGCTTTCCTTTATCGAAGAAGTATGTATAAACAAAATTTATGCGTTGAGCCCAAAGCAAACTATGGTTTTGCATACTGAATTTATTTTTCACCATCCCGAAGGGATATACAGCTGAGAGCGGATTCAGTACTTGTGCATTACTGGCGCTACGTGCATTCCCCAACGACTGGAGCACGGAAGCTGAATCTTTCTGGTAAATCAGCACCGGGACATTCTGTTCGTATACCGTGCGTGGGAGAAACATACCATCGGCAATCGACTGATGCATGTGTTCGTTACATACAGCAATGGTAACCAGGGCATCGTTGTCGGCCACCCATTTTTCAAGCAGTGTGCGTACTTCGGGCATTTCGGCACTTCCTTCGACAAAATAAAACCGGGTATCAGTAAAGTCTCCTAAATATGCGTAGGCCGGATTCGTTGGGTTCCGGATGAACTCCTGCGAATCACCAGCGCGAAGAAAATAACTTTCGGACACATCAAAGAGCGACTGATAGCGGGCGGAGAGTTGATGCATCCGCTTTTCTGCCGAACTATCTACAAAGGTTATTTTCGTTTTACGCTTCTGATAATTAGGGTAATGGGCAATATGAGCGGCCTGCATACCCATGGTAATCCCCATATCAGTCATCCTGAAAATAATCAGATGTACATAGTTCCCACTGTGTTCATCAATAGGGATACGATCAAGTGAGGGATATACGAATTCGCCATCGTTTACCTGATTATCAACCAATACATGACGAGCAAAGATTTCGTGGTAAACAAGGGGGTAGAACTCTACTGCTTCGCGTATTTCGCCCGACAAATCAGCTCGATAGAAGGCTGATACAGTGGTCTGATTCCTGAATATAACATGACAACGGAGTTTATCACCGGAGCGCCGGCGACAACTAAGAGCGACCCATTTCATACAATCCATATTGAGCGAATCACTATCCGGATCATCAGCTTCGTTCAATATGTACAATTCACGGGCTGTAGGTGGACTCAACAGTTCTACTTCCTCCCGTGAATCGCGACGACCATAATAAATCACTACCCGTTTATTAAGCCCGGTGCTGAGTCCGGCACTCAGCAGCAATCGCACCTTAGCAGCTTCAATATTAGTATGGAGCACAAAAACACTACCAGCATACCGGGGATCGTCGGCCAGCTGCTTAATTAATCCGGTTGTACTTTCATTGTAACCTATTACTACGACATGATCAACAAATTTATAGCGGAGTAAGCCCTTTTCGGCATCCTCTACCCGGCGTTCAAAGATATTGCTCAAGGTAGAAATGAGTACCCCGCCTAATAAAACAGAACCGGCAATGCTAATTAAATAAACAAAAAAGCGATTCGACTCAGTTGCACTTGTCTGTGACCCTCCATCGGAGAAGAAATAAAGCAGATTCCAAAAGGGTCCAAACGCATCACCTTCGTCGGCACGGGTAAGTGGAATATTAAAGAGCTGAAAAAAGACCCAGAAGAAACACAACACCAGCACGATGAGAATTACAAACACTCCCAGTTGTCGCCAAATACCCCCGGAAAGGGTCTTGTCCAGAAATAAGATAAAGTTCCTTTGTTTCATGATAGTAATATTATGTCGTAGCAGGTGAATCCAGTTGATCCAGAATTTCAACTTTCTTTAGTACTGCATCCAGTTCGGCATCCTCCTCGCGGATGATCTTTTCCTGAATAAATTCTTTTTTCAGGCGGAATTCCATCGCAGCAAGCTGACGTGCACCTTCCATCCAGCCTATCTGTGCCGCTGCCGTAAAATTCTCGCTTAGTCCGTACCAAAGCAACGGGATTACCGATTTATTCTTTTTGTCACGAATGGCAACAGCCGACAGAGTTACAAAGACTTCCAGTTCTTCAGCAGCTTTTTTCAACTTGCCGGCGTATATCAATAGTTTAGCATTCAGGAAGTGGTAGTGGATAGAAAGGTAGTTGAGCTTAACCGATGCTTCCAGCAGACGGGTTGCCTGATCCAGGCTAAGCTTAACTTCGGTCATCATGTTCAGTGCTAACTCCAGGTCCTGCTTCTTTTCGCTAAGGAACAGCACCATCCGAATCCCATTCTGTACGTAGTCGCGTAGAAAAAGCTCATTCGCCGGAGAGCTTTTCAATATATCTCCGAAGATCTCCCTGGCTTTCAGCAAGGCCTCGTATTCCTGATCCATCTCACCAATTGCATCGTAGTGGTCGCTCAAATCATCGTACAGCGAAGCAACTGTTCGTTGATCCAGCGTTGGCTCGTCCATATCAACAGCACCGAGAAGTTCGACAGCAAAGTCAATTGCACGCCGGTATTCTTTATTCCGGTGCATTGCCTGCATCAGGTTGTGAGCGTTGATAAGCATATCGTTGATAAGGCCACCGGTATCATCGTCCTGATAGAGTTCGTTGAAGAGATGAAAAGCATTTACAAAGCTTTGTTCGGCCTCATCGGGTGATTGGAAATAGGTTAACCACAGGCGACCGGTATTATCCTGCGCACCCGCATAGCGTCGTTTCAACTCTCTGTCGCCCGGATTATTACGGTAGTTTTCGTACACTGTATATTCGTGCTGCTTTGCATAATACAAAGCTTCCTGCAACATTCCTGTTTCTTCAAAGAAAGGTGAATAGGTACCATATACCAGTGAGTAGGCCGTAAGCACCAGGCGATCAGTATAGTGCAGTCCTTTCATTTCAGCAACTGCATGCTGCAAGTCGTTCAGTAGTTTTTTCGCTTCGGTAAGCATCCCGTGCCGTAACATCGGCAGCATAAAGAATTCGGCCTGGCTGCACACCATATAAAATGCCACCTGCAGCTGAAGGGTATAGGCATAGTTGGCATCGGTATTGTTTTTCAGCAGGTGCAGCATATCGGTAAATATCTGCAAGGATTCGCCCGGACCTGATTCATTCATGTTGAAGCGAACCTGGTTGCGTAAGCGCAGATAATCGTTTACCGCAATAAAGCTTTCGACCGACGGAATAGAACGGAGAAAGTCCTTCAATACTTCAAAGTAAGCAACTACCTTAGCTGTATCCTGTTGTGAAGCAGCGATAAGACATTCCAAAACATTTCTTTCAATTTCAGCTGCTTCGGAGGGATGAAGTTCAGGTTTTAGCTGATCGTACAAACCAATAAAGAAGATTGCTCCCTCCGGATCGTTACGGTGTAATAATAATTCTCCGGCAAGTGCAAGCGCATCGTCGGCAGTAATTTCATTATTATAAGCAGCGAGGTCGGTACCCAGAAGGCGATTTAGCTGATAGACACTTGCCTGAGTTGATAGGTTTGAGGAAGATGCTAACTGACTTAAATCAAATGAATCGTTTACTGCCTGTACAAGTGTTGGATGATCGATGCCTTCGTGACGGTATAAAACAAGCAGACACTGTATGCATAGTTCGTCTGTTTCTTCACTCCCGACTACATTCAACTGATCGTAATAGCTTGCGATAGCTGAAGGATCTCCTTCGCCTGTTAATGCATAGTGACTGAGTGTAGCCTGAACAAGGGCCTGGTAGAAAAGACGATTTCCCGGAACATAACTATGCAAGGCCGCAGCAATGCCTACAGCCTCATCAAGAAGCAACTTTCCACAAAAACCATTACCGGCGTGCACCATAAATCCTCCCTGACGAATCAACACAGCAATGCGGCGATAACGTTCGAACATCCAGTCTTCTCCGGTATAGCGGAGCGAAAAATACTTCTTTACCGACGGGTAACTTTCCTGATCGGTTTGTTTATAAATGGAAAGCAAAACGCGCATAGCGGCAGTAAGCGAATCCAGTGCCTCCGGATTCGACCCCTCCAGCAACTGCTCTTCCAGACCCGAAACGGCATAATTAGCAAGTGCATGCGCATCCTCCCATTGCTGTTGTCGCACTGCAAATGAGGCTTGCAGAGCGGCTACCTGCGACATTAACGGACGATAGAGTGGATTTGTTTTTACTCTCTCCATGCCTGTGTTCAGCAAATAGTTGGTGAGCTTCTGACTGGACTCAAGGTCTCCTTCTTCCAGGGTGAGTTGAGCCATCATCAGCCTTAATTGGTCTAAGTCGTAGGTAAAGCGTTCATCTTCCAGCTTGTCAATTACTTCTCCAAAAGAAAACTTAAGCAAATCAAGAGCTAACTTTTTAAGTTGGATGGAAATGAAGTAACGAATCACTTCTATCATCAGGCGCAGCATTTCGAGCGGTACTTCTTTAAAGCCTGTTTTACACCAGTTAGCAGTGATCTCCTGTTCTTTAAGCAGATAGAAGGCGAGCGTAGCCCGTGTTTGCGCCCACAACTCCGAACGTTGGTCGGCAAGCAGGAACTTCACCAGCATTCCTTCTCTTAGTTTGAAGGCCAATCCCGGAAGTTCGTAATTGGCTACAGCATCATCGGGTTGCTTATCGCGTGTGCTACCCAAATGATCAAGCAGTCGCATATAATAACTCACCATACTTTCTTCGGGCAGACTCATCATCACCCGATAACCTTCGTAGGCATAATCAATCCGACCACTTTCGGCATCAATGGTTAACAAATCGCCCATCCAACGCTTCATGGCTGCAAAAGAGAGTGCATCCCATTTATCAGCCATCAGCAATTGTAAGTCCGACTCCCTTAACCCATCGGAAGAGGCTGCTATAAATTTAAGAACCGGCCAGGTAAAGTCACCATCAATAAAGCTGCCCGAGTCCTGTATAATGGATAAGAAAAGTGGTTCGGGATGAGGATGGGTAGTTTGAACCAGCCCCAACAGGTAGTTTTGTATCTTTAATGCTTCGTCGGTTTCGGGTCTTGCTTTAATCTGTTGGAAGTCGGCCGACGACAAGCGGGTAAGCTTGCGCACCATGAGGATATTCCAAAGCGGACAGGATGAACTGGTGAAACCTTCGTAGTTAAATTCAAGCATGGCGTTCATCACTGTGGCAGGCAGACTTTTACCGGTCTCTTTAAGCTGTGATTCGATCATTGTTCTTGCCTCATCAGCAGACAAAGCCGGCAACTTTAATTTTTCAGCTTTTATGTCGGCAAACGACAGGAGTGGCCACGACTGATCGGCTGTCATAATAAGCTGCACCTTATCCGGAAGCCATGAAAACAGCATAAATTGCCCGGCAGTGTCGAGTAAATGTACATCGTCAATTAATAAGACTACTTTTTTACTCGTGTCGAGGGCTTCTATAGCACGCCGGAAGTGAAATGCCAGCTCCCCGAAGTTCACATCCTGATCCAGACTGTAATACTGATCGTAAGCCAATCGTTTGTCGGCTAAACACTTTTTTAAAATAGTTTCCGGTTGCCGGTTAATCGCATTCTTATCCGTAAAATGCACCAGGGGCAGGAACTCATCCGACTGCATCAGTTCATCCCGGAATTTACACAGCAGGGAAGTCTTTCCGAAGCCTCCGTGAGAAAGCAGCAGAAGTGGTTTACCGGGTTGTACACAATAGCCGGTCAATTGATCCAACACCTTCTCCCTGCCAACAAACCGGGAAAGTGCTCCAGCTCCTTTGGTTTCGTCGGCAGCAGCTAACTGTTCAAATTCAGTAGAGGGACTAACTGTTTGATCGGAACATTCGTAAAGCACGACCTCCTTAACTATGGCATCCGTAAGGAACGCAGCCAGATCATCCATTCCGGTTAACCTGTTGCCATCCCATAGGCAGGAGTAGGTATGGAGGTTCGTTTCATGACCGGTATGCTGAAAACGATCTGTAATTTTTTGTTTAAGAGACGAAAGTCGCATGCGGTTATGCTCATCCGAATCACAGTATACACGCTTTGCCCTGTCATCCATTGATGCGTACACATCATCGGTTCGGAAACAAAACAGGCTCCGTCTCAGGAATTTATTGTGGAGTAAAGCACCGAAAAGAATCTCCAGCTCGGTAACACTTTTTTGATCGTCCGATTCACCAAGTATAAATTCTTTTTCTTCCGCGGTCATCCCCTGTAATACATTCTCCCAACTTTCTTTGGGAGGCGTCCATCCATAACGATCGCCCAGCAGTCCTATGAAAAACGGACGGGAAGTGCGAATTTCGGCAATACATTCACGGAGTACAACATTTTCACGTTCATTCTCTTCTACGTCCTGCGTATTCACTCCCCAGCGCAGGTCTACAAATTGTACTCTAATATTTTTGGCAGCAAGCTCCTGCGACACTGCAGGATACACTTTATGCATAATAAGATCGCGCTCAGCATGCATGTCGTTGAAAGTACTGCTTAGAAAAATCTTGATTTGCCTGGTCGTATTTATCATAGCTTGAGCTTTTGGGAAGCTGAGAATCAGCTTAGGTTGCTTATAAATTTCATTAGTAGAATCCGGATAAGCCGGTAGATTAAGGATATCATAAAAACACGGGACTAAAGTAAATAAAATAAATTAAAACAAGGTAATAAAGCGGAATAAAATGAAGCAAAACCAACAAAATAGATAAAAAAAGGCAGACTTCTGTTAAAAGTCTGCCTTTTGGATAGTATGTACTTCTATGACTACTTAGAGTGTCACACCGGTTTTAAAGATAGCTATCTCGCGGTAATTTTTCTTCTCGTTGTTTACAAGTTCGCCACTTGCTACACGGATAAGATAATCAATAAAACGCTCGTTAACTTCTTCGATGCTTTCGTTTTCGACGATAGTACCGGCATTAAAATCGATCCATCCCGGTTTTTTCTCGTAGAGCGGAGTGTTGGTAGAAATCTTCATGGTAGGTACGTAGGTGCCGAACGGAGTTCCGCGACCGGTAGTAAACAATACCATATGACAACCACTGGATGCTAATGCGGTGGCCGCAACCAAATCATTTCCAGGTGCGCTCAACAGATTCAGTCCTTTGGTCTTCATCCGTTCGCCATACATTAACACATCCTTTACCAGCGACTTACCACATTTCTGTGTACAACCCAGCGATTTCTCTTCAAGAGTTGATATTCCTCCGGCCTTATTGCCCGGTGATGGATTTTCATACACCGGCTGGTTGTTACGCATGAAATAGTCCTTGAAATCGTTGATAAGGAAGACGGTCTTGTCGAACATATTCCGATTCACACACCGATTCATCAAAATAGTTTCGGCACCAAACATTTCCGGCACTTCAGTAAGTACGGTACTTCCACCCTGTGCAATCAGAAAGTCGGAGAACACACCTAACAGCGGGTTTGCAGTGATTCCGGAGAATCCATCCGAGCCGCCACACTTCAAACCGATTTTCAACTCTCCTACGGGTACATCTTCGCGGCGGTCGGTCGAAACAACAGCATAAATCTCGTTCAGTAGCTCCATCCCGGTTTCGTATTCATCCTCCACCTTCTGCGTTTCCATGAACTTAATACGATCAGGATCATAATCTCCCAGTAATTCGCGGAAAGCACTTACCTGATTATTCTCACATCCCAGTCCGATCACCAGTACGCCACCTGCATTCGGATGAAGCACCATGTCGCGTAAAATCTTGCGGGTATTCTCATGATCATCGCCCAACTGCGAGCAACCATAGTTGTGTGGGTAGGCTACAATAGCATCCACTCCTTCCAGGTTAGTTTCCCTGCGCAACTGCTCGGCCAGCGAATTAGCCGTTCCGTTTACACATCCCACTGTTGGAACAATCCATATCTCGTTACGAACCCCAACTTCTCCGTTAGCTCTTCTGTAGCCTTTGAAGCTAAGATTCCGCACGGGGATATCCAGTTCGACCGACTGAGGATTGTATTCATAGTCGAGCAGACCTTCCAGGTTGGTTTTAATTTTCTTTTCGTTCACCCACTCTCCGGGCTCAAGTGCTACCAGGGTATGACCAATCGGATAACCGTATTTAATTACATTATCCCCTTCGGCAAATGCTGAAAGTGCAAATTTATGACCGGCAGGAATCAGCTCTTTCAACTCAATGTCAAGGTCGCCTACTCTTACCAGCTCGCCCTGTGTAAGCTCCTGTATAGCCACTGCCACATTATCGGCAGGATTGATACGTAATGATTTCATTGCTTACAGAATTGATTGAACGGTTGCCATCATTCCTTTTTCTTCGATGGAGCTAAGCAGTTCGGTTAATAACTCAGCAAGTCCGGCTACTTCGTTCAGGTTTTCACCCCAGATAAACTCAGCTTCCAGCACACCTTTCACTACCGCTGCCTTATCATTGCCTGCCCAAAGATCTTTCAGCAAATCGATAATTGCCTGATCATCATTCGGAACGATAGTATCGTTTCCTCTCTTACCCCCTTTGTAATATTCGATTATTGCTGCAAGTCCGAGTACCAGTCCTTTTGGCAACTCCCCGTTACGCTTCAGGTAAATCTTTAATCCGGGGATATCGCGGGTTTTAAATTTCGGGAAGGCATTCAGCATGATGCTGGTCACAAAATGCTTAACGAACGGATTACGGAAACGCTCCAGTACAGCTTCAGCAAATTCAACCAGTTCGTCTTTAGGCAAGTCGAGCGTATTGATAAGCTCTTCAAACACCACCTTCGAAACAAACTTACCCAACACTTCATGCTCAACAGTTTCGCGAACAGTATCCAGTCCGGCCAGGTAGGCTACAGGTGCCAATGCTGAGTGCGGACCGTTCAACAAGGTAACTTTACGATCGTGGTACGGTTTTTCGCTGGGCACAAACAACACATTAAGTCCGGCCTTTGAAGCTGGGAATTCATCTTCTACCCATTTCGGAGCTTCAATTACCCAGAGATGGAAAATCTCAGCCTGAACCACCAGCTTATCATTTAACTGAGCACGATCCAAAATCTGATCGATGGAGTCTTTCGGATAACCCGGAACAATGCGGTCGACCAGTGTAGAATAGACTCCACAAGCAGTTTTATACCAGTTTTCAAATTCTGAACCCAGGTTCCAGTGCTCAATGTAACGGAGAATACACTCGTTCAACTCTGTACCGTTATGGAAAATCAACTCACAAGGAAAAATCAGCCATCCTTTTGCAGGATCGCCATTAAAAGTCTTAAAACGATGATACAGCAATTGAGTCAGTTTGCCCGGATACGAAGTTGCCGGCTTGTCGGTCAGCTTACAGGAAGGATCAAATGCGATACCCGCTTCAGTGGTATTTGAAACCACAAATCGCATATCAGGATTCACGGCCAGCTTCATGTATTCATCAAACTGAGAATACGGATTAAGACCACGGGTTACCACATCTATTAACTCCAGACTGTCGACGGTTTCGCCATGACTGATCCCCTGAAGGTTCAGGTGATACAAACCATCCTGCTCGTTCAACATGTCGACCAAACCGGTAGGCAGGGGCTGTACTACTACCACGCCCGCATTGAAATCCAGCTTGTGGTTCATGTTATACACAATCCAATCGACAAATGCTCTCAGGAAATTACCTTCTCCAAACTGGAGAATACGCTCGGGATAGGCTACCGCAGATGATGCAGTAGCACGATTTAATGACTCCATTTTACTTCTCTTTTTATACCTTAAATAAACCCTTAAATTGCCATCAGGCAATACTAAACACATTCTTTCTAAACTTGCGCAAAAGTACGCAATTAAAGAAATATTTCTTTTATTTGATATCGATTAGTTATTGCACAATATCGACATTTAATGTACTTTTGTATATGCTAACAGATACTGCTAACAAGAATTTCACACTGCTGCATACCGGCTTTGCCTTTCATCATGCTGACTGGAATTTTCAGAATGTATGTAATCCGTTTGCACGCATCCACTACATTAAAAGCGGTACGGCCCGTTTGATACGCGGAGATGGAGTCTACGAAATGAAACCCGGGCATATGTACCTTACTCCCGCCTATGTCAATCACGGGTACGAGTGCGATGATATACTAGAATTGTACTACATCCATTTGTACGAACAACCCGGTGAGCAGTTGAGTATCTTTGATCACTACCATTTCCCGGTTGAAGTAAAGGCGCAAACCTACGACCTGCAACTGGTCAGGCGACTTGTAACCATTAATCCGGGCAGGGAGTTGTTGCAATACGACCCGAGCACTTATGGCGACAGCCTCCCCATAGCGCGCAATATCTCTAAGCTTCAGCATCATCCTGAAGCCAGCGAACTCGAGACCAGCGGAATCCTGCTTCAATTGATGGCGCGGTTTATGGCAGCATCAACCATGCAACATCATCAACTAGACCAGCGAATAGCTGAAGCCCTTCGTTATATTCACAATAACATCCACCAGCCTGTCCATATCGACACACTGGCAGAGCTGGCACATCTAACCAAGGATCATTTTATCCGGTTGTTCAGAAAGGAATTGAGAATGACGCCGGCAAAATACGTCAACCGTAAAAAAATTGAGGCTGCTCAATTACGCATACTTATCGGACAGGAAACGCTGGCCGACACCGCTTATAACCTGGGCTTTGAGAGTATAAGTTATTTCAACCGTCTCTTTAAAAAGGAAACAGGAATTTCGCCCGGAAGTTATAAACGTTCGTTGAAAAACAAAGGCTGACTACCTGCCTCTTCGCGAACGCATTGCATCCAGTTGTGCTTTTGATTTACTTTGTGTTACTATGTACACTCCCGAGAAAACGAGTAAACCCGCCAGGGCCTGTTGAAATCCAAACTGATCAATCCCGGCCAGAACCGCCACAAGAGAGGCTACTACAGGCTGAACATAATTATACATACTCAGCGTGGTTGGTCGCAGCGTTTTCTGACCAATAGGAATTAGCAAATAACCCATAAAAGTGGCCATCACTATCACATAGGCTACACTTAACCACACATCGGTTGTCAGCAACGAAACATTAATTTCAGTGAGGGCTGTGTAACAAAAAGGAAGTCCTGTGAGGGTAGCCCACAAAAACATCCACTTCATAACTGTAACAGGATGATAACGGGAAATCAGATTTTTGAAAACCGTCAGGTAAATACCAAATGAAATTACGCCGAGGAAAACGATAAGATTACCCATCATATTTCCATTACCCCCCTGTTCGGGAGCTGAATTCAGAACAATGAGCAACGCTCCGGAAGCACCTACCAACACACCAATGATTTTCATTTGTGTTACCGGCTCCTTTAAAAACAGTGCCGCCAGAATCATAGTTGCAATGGGCAACATTGTTACAACAATAGAGGCATCGATGGGGGAAGTAAGTGACAATCCATAGAAAAAAGGAATCTGATTCATCGTCAGTCCGAAAAAAGAAGCTGCCCCCAGCAGAAATATATCTTTCGTACTTACTTTTTCGTTCTTTACAAACAGCGAGGCCAGCCAAAATAAAACCATACCACCTGAAAACCGAAAGAAGGTTAATGCCAGCGGATCCAGGATTTCCGGCATCAGCATACGCGCCAGAGGATTGTTTATACCAAAAATTATATTGGCGAATAACAAGGCAAGATGACCTGCCAATTTGGGATTCTTCACGTTTACTTCATTTAATAAGCGGCAAAGGTACACTATTCAGCAGAAACAACGACACATACTATGCATAGAAATTACACTTAAAATTTTGCTAACTGCAAAATTAATCTAACTTTGCAGTCTGTGAAAACACCAAGGGTAACATGAGCACTCTCAGCAAATTACATAATCGCTTTGCATCTGTAGCCGGACAGTATTACCCTGCTAATCAGGCAGAACTGAATACTGAGCTTAGCAGGCTATATGCTCTTGCAACACCACCACAGGGTTCCGACCCCCTTGCGCTAATAGTTCCCTTTTCAGGTTATATGTTTTCAGGAAAAACAGCGGCTTCGGCTTACAATCAGCTTGATCCGGAGAAACAATACAAACGCATTTTCGTACTTACCAGTGCCCGAATGAATAACTTTATCGGGGCTTCGGTATTTTGTGATGGAGATTATGTAGTGCCCAACGGAATTGCCGAAGTGGATATCCTTTACGGAAGAACAATTGTTGAAGAACATCCGAATTTATTTACAGATGCCCGTACCCCTCACTATCATGAACACAGCATAGAAGTCCAGCTGCCCTTTATTCTGCACAAGGTTCGCAAGCCTTTTAAAATAGTTCCTATCGTAATTGGCACACATACACCTGAAGTATGCCGGCAATTGGCACAGGTATTAAAACCCGAACTTCATTCCGGTAATTTGTTTATTATTAGTACTGACTTTTCAGGAGTACTTCAGGAGAGTGCGGCAAAAGTACTGGATGAGGAAACCGGGGCTGCCATTGCTACTAATAGTCCGGAACGTTTAATTAAAGTTCTCAATAAACACGAAAAACTTCAGATTCCGGGTTATGTTGCCAGTTTATACAGCTGGTCATCGGTACTTACCCTGTTGTATATGAGTCAGGGCGAGGAGCAGGCAATCTATACAACAGTAGATAGTTGTACTTCGGGAGATATCCCCTACTACGGCAATCGTGAAAAGGTAACCGGGTATAAAGCAATAACACTAACGCGTCGACTTCCCGAATCGGAAACAACAGGAATAAGCACTCCAGAACGAAATGATTTTCTGTTTAAAACAGTAAATACACTTCGTAATTTATTCAAATCGCCCCACAAGAAAGATAAAAAAGGACGTTAACCGTTTTTCAGTTTATAGTAATACGCACCCTTTTTGGAACCCGACTTATCCACCTCGTTCAGCTTTTCCAGAAAATCAAAGCCAAGCATTCGCTTGCGAAAATTCCGTTTATCCAGTGTTTGATCATAGATTGCCTCGTAGAGCGATTGCAGGTCGGTAAGAGTGAATTTTTCAGGAAGGAAATTCAGTCCGATAGGTTCAACGGAAGCTTTGCGACGAAGGATATTCAGGGCATCGCTGACCATT
The DNA here is from genome assembly GCA_028691965.1 of Paludibacter sp. Lineage (GTDB taxonomy): Bacteria > Bacteroidota > Bacteroidia > Bacteroidales > Paludibacteraceae > Paludibacter. The sequence goes on from JAQUYE010000016.1 coordinate 24,263, forward strand.
TGCTCATGATCGAATATAAGTTGTCCGGCTTGATGGATATTCATCCAGGAAGCGTTGTGACGGGCTAGTAGCGACTGATCGGAAGTTTCAATATTGATAAGTGCATAATAGGCACAGGAGATTACCCTCCGGCCCGGATCCCTGTCGACCGCACCATACATACCTACCTGTTCCATATAGATATTCTCCAGACCGGTAAGATCGGTCAGCACACGGATAGCTGCTTCATCCAGCGACTCTTCCTTTCGCACAAAACCACCCATCAGTGAAAGTCCACCTCTTGCCGGTTCCATGGCACGGGGATGTGCCAACAGCCGGATTTCATTCTCCTGAAATCCGAGAATGATACAGTCGACCGCCACCAGGTGCTGATCTTGCGAACTATAATAATTTTCTGCAGTCATACTAACATAAACATCGACTTCATTCTGTTAACCTGTAACAGAACAAAGTCGAAGTATATGATTTTTTACCAGAAGTAAATATAAAATGCTACTGTAATACCAAGAATTATTACAGAATGGATAACATCCCACTTATTCCAGCTGGCACGGGTTACTGCTTTTTCGGCAGGAGATGTCGAGCCAAAGGTCAGTCCCTGAAGCTGTGCTTCAGAAGCAGGTTTGGTAAACATACTTACCACAATCATCACCAGCACACTGAACATAAACATACCACCACTGAAGAACAACCAGTTCACATCGTAGAATAAGTCCTTGAACCAGCTTTCGGAGGGATTAGCAGACATCGAGTAATACACTTTAGCACCAAGACGGGTCAGACCTACCACAAAACCGGAAATCAGTCCCCACAGTCCGGCCTGAGGTGTTACCTTCTTTGAAACAACTCCTAAGAGGAAGGCTGCAGCAATACCCGGGGCCAGTACCGACTGAACATCCTGCAGATAAGCATACAGAACATCTCCAACGCTCTTCATTACCGGAATCCAGAGGATACCCAGTACCACAATTACAACAGTAGCAATACGACCAGTGCTCAATAACTGTTTTTCAGTAGCAGATGGTTTAAAGCGTTTGTAGAAGTCGATCGTAAACAACATAGCCGACGAATTGAACAACGACGCCAACGAGCTCATCAATGCTGCAAGAATACCTGCTACTACCAGACCTTTGATACCGGCAGGAAGCAATTTGGCAACCAGAGTTGGGAATGCAGCATCCGAGTTTGGATTACCATTGGCCAGCTCAGGAAGGAAGGTACCTGTCTTTGAATGCAAAGCAAACGCAATCATACCCGGAATAAGGAAAATAAACACCGGGGTAAGCTTCAGATAAGCACCGAATATCGTACCACGGCGGGCCTGTGTTTCGTTTTTACCTGAAAGTACACGTTGTACAATATACTGGTCGGTACACCAATACCAGAAACCAATGATAGAGGAACCTATAAACACACCTAACCAGGGGAAGTTCGCATCACTGTTGCTGCGAATCAGGTTGGCCATCGAGTCGCCGTAATCATTCACAGGAGTAGCGCGCACTATAGTCATCATTTCATTCCATCCTCCCAGTTCCTTTAAACCGAGAACAACAATAATAAGTGACCCAAGTAATAGAATTGGTGTTTGAAGTACCGATGTATAGAGTACCGATTTCATTCCACCGATTACCGTATAAAGGGCTGTTATCAATACCAGACCGATAGCCGCAATCCAGAAGAAATCAATTCCCCAGAGTTCTTTAATTCCGAATACCTGTTGGAACACTAAGCCCCCGGCATAAACGGTTACAGCCACTTTTGTAAGCACATAACTAATCAGCGATATTACTGAAAGGATAGTACGTGATTGAGGATTATACCTTCTTTCAAGGAATTCAGGCATTGTAAGAACCATACTACGGGAATAAAAAGGTACGAACACCCATCCCAGGATAAGAATCATCCATCCCTGAATTTCCCAATGCGCCATCGCCATACCACTGGAAGCACCAGCACCGGCCAGACCGATCAGGTGTTCTGAACCAATGTTTGATGCAAAAATGGATGCACCAATCGCAATCCAGGTAGCATCACGTCCGGCGAGGAAATAATCTCCCGAACTATCTTGCTTCTGACGCATTACCCACACTACGATACCGATGAGTGCCATCGCAAAGATACCGATTACAATCCAATCTAATTGTTCCATAAAAACTGTTTTATACGTTGTTATTTTTCGATTCCGAATTGATAGATTACCCGACTATTGTAAGTCTGACCCGGCTCCAGCACCACCGAAGGCCATTCAGGCTTGTTCGGACTATCCGGATAATGTTGTGTTTCCAGGCAAACAGCTGCGCGCTGCTGGTAAACAATACCTTTTTTACCTATTTGCGTTCCATCCAGGAAATTACCGGTATACACCTGAATACCCGGTTCGTTGGTATACACTTCCAGACTAATTCCACTTTCAGGAGAAACCAGTCGCGCAGCCAGTTGTGTAATATCATTAGCAGTATCCAGCACCCAGTTATGATCGTAACCATTACCATTTTTCAACTGCTCGTAGTCGTAGTTGTTAATTTCCGCACCAATTTCCCTCGCTGTGGTGAAGTCCATCGGAGTGCCGGCAACACTATCAATTGCACCGGTAGTCATAAATGTACTGTCGACCGGAGTAAAGCTTGAAGCATTTACATACAGCATATGATCAGTAATGGCATTCACGGGATTTCCGGAAAGATTAAAATAAGAGTGGTTACACATATTGATAACCGTTTTCTTGTCGGTAGTCGCTGCAAACTGAATGTCGATAGCATTATTCTCAGTCAGCGTAAATCGTACGGTTGTTGTCACAGTTCCCGGGAAATTCATTTCGCCTTCCGGCGATACCAGGGTCATTTCAAGCGTTGTCGGATCCGGTTGACGAACCTGCTTAAACACCTTATACTGCCATCCTTCCGGTCCGCCGTGCAAACAGTGACCAAAATTATTTTGAGGAAGCTGAATGGTATCTCCGTCGAGCACCAGCAAGCCTTTATTAATACGGTTAGCATACCGGCCTATTGTAGCACCGAAATCACCCGGATTATTCAGATAGCCGCTGATAGAGTCGTATCCCAACACAACATCCTGAAGTACCCCGTTTTTATCAGGCACCATAACAGAAACGATTCTTCCGCCAAAATTGGTAATAGCTACTTCCGCTCCGGAAGCATTTTTCAGCACCCAAAGATCAATGGAGTCGGTTTCGTTTATTACAGTTTGAAAATCGGAACGCAACAAACCGGATACTGTTTTCTCTTCCTTTGTGCCACAAGCCTGCAACATAAGCGCCACTGCGGCAACAGCAACTAGAATTTTTTTCATGTGTATGAATGTTTTATTTGATGACCAAAAAAGCTTTAAAAGAAGACATACTCTTCCCCTGCCTTAAAACGACGTTCAAAAGTATTTTAAATTTACTTATCTGCAAAATAAAAAGTGTACCTAATACACTAAAACTGTTTTAAAACATATTTTGAGTTTTATTGATACATTAAGTCACACAAGGAAAAGTGGCATTTACCTGTCAAAACCTTGCTTTAACTGAAAACCGAACAGCATTTAATTATATATGTTGTATAACATATCTGCCGATTATTGCGCATAAAATAAATATAGCTACTTTTGTTCTGAATAACAAGTGTACCTGTCACACTTAAAGCAATCAAACGAAAGAAATATATGTTAGAAGCATTAAAAGAAAAGGTTTTCAAGGCTAACCTTGACCTTGTAAGCCACGGATTGGTAATATTCACCTGGGGGAATGTAAGTGCTATCGACCGTGAAAGCGGACTGGTAGTTATTAAACCTTCAGGAGTTAGTTACGACGAGATGAAGGCCGAACACATGGTAGTGGTGGATCTGGATGGCAAGGTAGTGGAAGGAACTTTGAAACCATCTTCCGATACAGCAACTCATGTGGTACTCTACAAGGCATTCCCCGAAATCGGAGGCATCGTTCATACCCATTCTACCTATGCTACGGCATGGGCACAGGCCGGTATTGACCTGCCGAACATCGGAACTACGCATGCCGACTATTTCTCGCAGGAGATACCCTGCACACGCATGATGACACAGGCTGAAGTCGAAGGCGCTTACGAACTGGAAACGGGAAATGTGATAGTGGAACGTTTCAACGAAATTAATCCGGTTCACGTACCGGGTGTACTGGTGTGTAACCACGGACCGTTCTCCTGGGGAAAGGATGCCCACGATGCAGTACACAACGCGGTGGTAATGGAACAATGTGCTAAAATGGCACACATAGCTTTCTCGGTTAATCCGAACCTGAAAATGAACCACCACCTGATTACCAAGCATTTTCTGCGCAAGCATGGACCGGGTGCCTATTACGGACAATAATATTAAGGAACAAAAAAACAATTAAAAAAAAATATCGTATGGAATTTAAATTTGACAATTTCGAAGTATGGTTCATTACCGGCGCACAGTTGCTGTACGGTGGTGATGCTGTTGTTAAGGTAGATGCTCATTCCAATGAGATGGTTAAGGGACTGAACGATTCAGGTAATCTTCCTGTAAAAGTAGTATACAAAGGTACAGCTAATTCATCTGCCGAAATATCTGAGATTATGCGCTCAGCTAATGGTGATCCGAAATGTATCGGTATGATTACCTGGATGCACACTTTCTCACCTGCCAAAATGTGGATTCATGGGTTGATGGACTACAAAAAACCCTTATTACACCTGCATACCCAGTACAACGAGACCATTCCCTGGGATGAAATCGACATGGACTTCATGAACCTGAACCAATCAGCTCACGGTGACCGTGAATTCGGCTTTATCACCAGTCGCCTCAGAAAACCCCGCAAAGTAGTGGTTGGCTACTGGAAGGACAAAGAAACCCATTCAAAGATTGCCAGCTGGATGCGTGTTGCTACCGGATGGGCTGATGCTCAGGATATGCGTATCATTCGTTTTGGCGACAACATGAACAATGTAGCAGTAACCGATGGCGATAAAGTAGAAGCTGAAATCCGTCTGGGATATCATGTCGACAATGCTCCTATCGCTAAACTGGTGCCATTTGTAAACGAAGTAACCGAAGCTGAAATTGATGCGCTGGTAGCCGAATACGAACGTCAGTATGACTTTGCCGACAATTGCAAACCGGGTGCCGAACTGCATAGTTTTGTACGTGATGCAGCAGCACAGGAAATCGGACTTCGTCGCTTCCTGGAGAAAAAAGGAGCAAAAGCGTTCACCACCAGTTTCGACGAGCTCGAAGGTTTGAATCAGCTGATGGGGTTTGCTACTCAACGACTGATGGCCGAAGGATATGGTTTCGGTGCTGAAGGCGACTGGAAAACAGCTGCTCTGGTGCGTACCATGTGGGTGATGGGACAGGGTATCGGAGGCGGAGCTTCCTTCCTGGAAGATTACACCCTTAACTTCGATGGAGCAAAAAGCTCTATTCTTCAGTCACACATGCTCGAAATCAGTCCGGCTATTGCTGCCAAAAAACCCCGCGTAGAAGTTCACTACCTTGGAATCGGCGACTCAGGAACCTGCGCTCGTCTTGTGTTCCAGGCTCACGAAGGTGAAGGTATTGCTGCAACAATTGTTGACATGGGTAACCGTTTCCGCATGATTGTTAATAAAGTAGATGTAATCAAGGCTAAAGCATTGCCTAAGTTGCCGGTAGCATGTGCACTCTGGATTCCGGAACCTAATTTCGAAGTGGGTGCAGGCGCCTGGATTCAGGCCGGTGGTACTCACCACTCCAGCTTCTCGTTTGCTCTTACTGTTGAGCATATGGAAGATTATGCTGAAATTGCCGACATCGAACTGTTGATTATTGATAAGGATACCACTATGCGCAACTTTAAACAAGATATGCGCAACAACGAAGTGTATTACTTCATCAACAAAGCATTACGCTAATATTATAAGGTAAAGCCCGTAACTTTCAATCGCTGATTGCAGTTACGGGCCTTTTCATTTTATCATCTAATCTCTTATAAAAAAATGAGCAAATACGTTATAGGACTCGATTATGGCAGCGACTCGGCTCGTGCCGTAGTTGTAAATGCCGGGACCGGCGAAGAAATGGCATCTTCGGTAAAATACTATCCCCGCTGGATGGAAGGTAAATACTGCGCGCCTACTGCCAATCAGTACCGCCAACATCCCCTTGATTATATTGAAGTACTTGAACATACTGTTAAGGAAGCATTGAGCAAATCTCCTGCAGGAACTGCTGAGAATGTAGTGGGTATTGCTTTTGACACTACGGGTAGCACACCGGCATTTACCGACAAAAACGGAGTACCATTGGCTATGTTGCCCGAGTTTGCCGAAAACCCCAATGCCATGTTTGTATTGTGGAAAGACCATACCGCCATTAAGGAAGCTCAGGAAATCAACGACCTCTCAGCGAAATGGAATATCGACTACACTTCCTACGAAGGGGGTATCTATTCTTCGGAATGGTTCTGGGCAAAAGCATTGCATGTATTACGCGACGACCCGAAAGTACGCGATGCGGCCTATTCAATTGTTGAACACTGTGACTGGATGCCGGCATTAATTACCGGCACCGAAAAGCCTGACAACATGTACCGTAGCCGTTGCGCTTCGGGGCATAAGGCTATGTGGCTGGAACAATGGGGCGGACTTCCTTCCGAGGAATTCCTTACAGCTCTTGATCCGGTGTTGGCCGGTTTCCGCAGCCGCTTATACACCGACACCTGTGCAAGCGACACTAAAGTAGGAAACCTTACCGAAGAGTGGGCAAAACGCCTCGGACTGACCACTAATGTTGCTGTTGCCGTGGGTGCTTTTGATGCCCACATGGGTGCTGTGGGTGCTGAAGTTAAACCGGGTGCCCTGGTACGCATCATAGGTACTTCGACCTGCGATATTATGGTTTCCGATTATACGGAGATGGGCGACAAGCTGATCCCGGGTATATGCGGACAGGTAGATGGCTCGGTAATTCCCGGTATGATCGGACTGGAAGCCGGTCAGTCGGCCTTCGGCGACATCTACGCATGGTTCAAACGGGTAGTTGCATGGCCTGTTGAAAACATACTGGCAAAAACTACCTTGATTGATGAGGCTACTAAACAAAAACTGATAGAGGAAACACTCGATCAGATTATTCCGGCTCTTTCGGCTGAGGCCGAGAAAGTTCCGGTAGCCGAATCAACGGTGCTTGCAACCGACTGGATGAATGGTCGCCGCACTCCGGATGCTAATCAGCTGGTAAAAGGCACAATCACCGGACTTAACCTCGGTAGTTCTGCTCCTCTTATCTTCCGGGCATTGGTAGAAGCTACAGCCTATGGCTCGAAGGCTATTGTCGATCGCTTTATCGAAAACGGAGTGGAAATCCGTGAAATCATTGGTATCGGTGGTATTTCACTGAAGTCGCCTTTTGTAATGCAAACCATGGCCGATGTACTTAATATGCCTATCAAGGTTGCCAAAGCCGATCAGGCCTGTGCGCTGGGTACTGCTATGTTTGCCGCAGTGGCTGCAGGTGTGTATGCTAAGGTGGAAGAGGCTCAGAAAGTGATGGGACAAGGCTTTGCACAGGAGTATTTCCCTAATGCCGGGAACCATAAGATGTACCTCGAACTGTACAAAAACTATCAGGCTATCGGTCAGTTTACCGAAAAGAATTTGTTTAACAGTTAAATTTAACGACAACCGACACCTGTTTACAACAACGAAAGGCTGTTCCATAAATGCGGAACAGCCTTTCTTATTTATTTTAAATCGTTGTTATATTATTGCCGGATTAACTTTCCCGACTTGCGGTGTTGTCCGTCGATTTGCACATGGTAAATAAACACACTTCCGGGATAAGCCGCTTTTGCAAGCTCAACTTGCAAATCATGATAACCTTCCGGTAGTCGTGCATCCTGCCTGAATACCTCTTTTCCGGTCAGATCATGAATTGACAAGCTAAACCGGGCTTCGCACGGCAGGTGAAACTTAAACATCACCCCTTCCGGAAACGGATTAGGAGTAGCAACCAGGTCGAGAAGCAGCGCAGGTGCAGTATCAACACCTACAGTTACATCCACTATGGGCTGAATCTGACTATCCATCCAGCTGATACGATCGCTCACCCAGTTTTTCAGGTAATTCAGTTCATTCTCATAACTTCCTCCCACATAATTATTAGGCCATACATGCGTACTTAACACATCCCATACGCGAAAGTTCCGTTTCACCGCATCACCAAGCTCCGTGGCACATGAATCAATAAAGGTGTTCAGATAAGCCGGATTGATATAATGCTCAGTCCACACATTCCATCGTTTTTTAAGATAGGAATTGAAGATGGGGTCGAGACGCAACTTCTCCCACCAGAAGGGCATGGCATACTGATCGGCATCCCCCATTCCGTCTACAATCCATCCGGCTGTTTGTCCCGCAGCAAAGAAATTTGCATTACCGAAACAGATATTATAGTCCCAATAAGGGCCCATGGTTACTTTCCCTCCCTTCGAATCCTTATCCTTGTGTAAAAAAGTACTGATACGATACCCATCAAGGTTGCGTGACAATTCGTTGATGATATAATAATCGACAAAGGACATAATGTCTGCATAGGCACGATAACCCGTTTCTCTGTCGGTATAATTCTCACTATACATGGCATCTTCAAAGCGGGTAATGTAATCGCGGATGTAGGCATGTTGAGCAGGCTGAATATCTTTACCCTTGGGATCCTGGTGCAGGAAAAACACACGTTGCTGCAAGCTGGTGGGTGCACGGTAAGGAGAAATCCAGTAATCAACGCCCTCCACATCAGTAGCTTCCGGACGATCAATTTTAAGGATATAGCCACCTGTCAATTCATCACCTTCTACATCTATATCTTTTAATTCAGCCAGGTTCAACCGCTGTTTATCGTTTTTTATCTTCTCCGTCAATACATACACTCCGTTATACTGACCATTAATATAGAGTTCAAAGAAACGGGTACGAGGCGACCACTTGCCGGTAAGATTGCCAAGGTGATAGGCCAACACATTCCGCATCAGCGATTTGTCGGAATAAGGCCCGTGAAACACCCAATCGTTTTCGGCAGGCATACCCAACAAGGAAACATTGCGGTTCGTTGCATCAGCATTGCGTGTTTCTACCGAATAGCTCTTCTTAGGAAATCCGGCAGAGGTAAAACCACGTATTTCGATGCCGACTAAACCGGCATCTTCGTACGTAGTATCATTAACAGAGTTTACTCCTGAAGGATTATTTAGCACCTTCATATCAGCCATTATCTTGGTATTCTGAATAATCTCCTGTCCGTTGGTACTGATCATGATAAGGGGCAAATTACTATACGTAAAATCAAGAGGCTCCTTAAACCAGTTAGGGGTGGGTCCATATATAGTGCTTGAATAATTGATATTGGCATGCACAAAGACACGTGCCGACATATCACTCGAATTTCCACCCTGATTTAAAATATGTACGGCAAAGGTATTCAGTCCGCGCTGCAACACTTTAGGATCCAGAACATAACGTTCGGGACTGCCACCCGAATACATTCTGGCCTCACGATCGGTGGTAAGGCGGGTATCGTAGGAAGGAAAGGCACCGGTAACATTCGTGGACCGGGCACATTCTTTCCCGTTGATGTAGAGAATAAAAGCATCATCATAATCAATATCCAGCAGCAGGTCTTTTACTATAGCCGGATCGGGCAACGAAACCCGGTAGCGCATATACAGAGAATTACAGGGCGCTGATATACTTGTCCTGTCGTCGTTATCACCATAACCAATACCTCCTTGTCCCTGTCGCCAGGTAGCATCATTAAATCCACCCTGATACCAGGTAGCCGGTGGTTCACTGGTTGCGGCAAGGTACCTCCACACAACCGTCTCGGTTACCATCGATTCCCAGTGAGCTTGTGCAAGTACAGGTGTAAAAATCCCGGACAACAGAAACAAAAATAAAGTTAAGTACGTACGCATGAATGAGTAAATATCAGATTTAAAGTTCACAAAGTTACTTATTTTTTTGCTGCCGTACCAGTTGCTTCTTTCCGATAACCACGGAATATGTGTACCTTTGTGGTCAATTTGGTGGACAAATGTATATTTCGCAGACTTCCCTGCGAGACCCGTCGTTCACACACCACATCAGTAGTTTTCAGATCGTATGCACGTTTGTTCTGGTATATATAAGGTACTCCCTTTTCTGTTGTTGTCGCTGACCGGCTTAGTCCGGGCCGACGAGAAACAGGACACTACCCGTCATTATCAGATTGGAGAAATTACAATTACAGAACATTCCCGCTCAGCCGAATTACGCTCGTCGGCTCCGCTTCAACTGCTTAACTCCCGGGAACTTCAACAACTGAATGCACTGCAGGTTTCCGATGCTGTAAAATATTTCTCGGGTGTAACTGTAAAGGATTATGGGGGTATCGGCGGACTGAAAACCGTATCGGTTCGTAGTCTGGGCGCATCGCATACGGCTGTCAGTTATGATGGCATCGTGGTGACCGATAACCAGACCGGACAAATGGACATCGGACGATTTTCGCTCGATAATGTAGCAACGCTTAGTCTGCACAACGGACAAAGTGATCAGATTTTCCAACCGGCCCGTCAGTTTGGTTCGGCTGCTGTACTCTCCATCCGTAGTCGCAGTCCCTTTGAAGGCTCGTCCGACCAGCTGCAGGGCACGCTAACCATGAAATCGGGTTCGTTCGGGCTCTACAATCCGTCCTTGTTTTTACGCAAGAAGTTCAATCCGGTACTTGCCGCCACGCTGAGCACCGAGTGGCTCGGATCACACGGCCGGTATCCTTACCGTTTATACTACCATCCATCCGGACAGGGAGAATACAGCACTGAAGTCCGCTCGAACACCGATGTAAATAACCTGCGCATCGAAACGGCACTTCATGCCCATTTCTCTGAAAAGAAAACAGGCTGGATAAAGCTCTACTATTACAATGCCGAAAGGGGACTGCCGGGAGCTACTATCCTGTATGCTACCGAGAACTTCTCCACGCAGCGATTACGCGACCGCACTTTTTTTGCACGCGCTAACTTCAACCACACCATTAACTCCATATGGTCGTGGCAATGGAACGGAAACTTTCACAGGAGCTACGTGCAGTATACCGACACAGCCTACCTGAATCAACAAGGCCGGCAGGAAAGCAAATATTACCAGCAGGAAGCGTACAGTTCGCTTTCTGTGCTGTATCGCGCCCTGCCCGGACTTTCCCTTTCCTTTTCTTCCGATGGCATTATCGGCACCATGGACGCTGAATTTGAAAACGACGATCTTACCTCAGCTTTTGCTCAACCGGCACGTTATACCTGGCTCAACGTAGTAGCAGCCAAGTATGTTAGCACTAATTTCATGACCACTGCCAGCATACTATCGAGCTACATACACGAAACGGTCCATGCAGGCTCCGCAGCTCCGTCGCGACATCGCCTTTCTCCTTATCTTAGTATAACCTGGAAACCCTTCGACCAACACGACCTTCGCCTTCGGGCTTTCTATAAGAATATCTTTCGCATGCCCACCTTCAACGACCTGTACTATGCACGGGTGGGAAACTCACTGCTACAACCGGAGATTACCGATCAGTTCAATGCCGGGATTAGCTGGACCACCGCACCTTCCTCCTGGTGGCCATTTGTATCGGTTACGGCCGACCTGTACCACAACTCAGTACAGGATAAGATTATTGCACTTCCTACGAAAAACATTTTCGAGTGGAGTATGCAAAACCTCGGGCATGTAAGCATTAACGGACTTGACCTTACAACGGAGACCAGCTTTGCTGTTAATGAAAAGCTGGGGATAGTGCTGGGAGGAACCTACAGCTACCAACAGGCCCTGGATGTTACCGATCCCAAAAACGGTAGCTACCAGCACCAGATACCATATACCCCCCGCACATCCGGGTCGGGCAGAGTCGGACTGGAAACACCCTGGGTGGATGTGTCGTATACCTTGTTATGGTCGGGCAAGCGCTATGCTACCACCGAAAATTATGCTGAGAACCGTCTGCCTGCCTACAGCGATCACGGACTGTCGGCCGCCCGCGAGTTTCGGATAGCACCATCCTGCCGTCTGAATATACGGGCAGAACTAACGAATATAATGAACGAGAACTATGCGATAGTGCGGTGGTATCCGATGCCCGGACGTGCCTACCGGATTAGTGCTGCCTTCCACTTCTGAAACAAATGAACAATACCTATACTATCACACACAGGTCGGATCTGACTACATACGTACGCTTACTGTCGGGCATGCTACTCTTGCTGGGCAGTGTTCTTCTGACTTCCTGCGACGACATGGTTGATAAGACTCCACCCACGACTCAGCTTCCCGACCAACAGGAAGCCACCCGACTCTACATACTATCGGAAGGCTTGATTCATCTTAACAACAGTAGCCTTGCCATGTACGATCTGGCAACCGGCACTACTGCCGTGGATTGGTTTGCTGCTGTTAATCAACGCCGTTTAGGCGACACCGCCAACGACCTTGGTAGTTACGGGTCGAAGCTTTACCTGGTAGTAAGCATGTCGGGACTCGTAGAAGTACTCGACCGGCACACAGGACGCTCGATGCAGCAGATACTGATACACGACGAACAGGGACGCTCGCGTCAACCCCGCAACATTACCTTCTATAACGGATTTGCCTATGTTAGTTCGTTCGATGGTACAGTTTCCGAAATCGACACCACTACCTTAACTACCACCCGACTTACCAGGGTCGGCCGCAACCCCGACGGCATAGCACTGGCCAACGGGAAACTGTATGTTTCCAATTCAGGTGGACTCAGCTTCCCGAACTACGACAATACCCTGTCGGTAATCGACCCCCTTAGCTTTCGCGAAATTAAAACCATTGAAGTTGCTGCCAATCCGTTCACCCTTCAGGCAGATAGTGAGGGCGACCTCTATGTAGTTAGCCGGGGTAACTATGGAAACCAACACTACCAGCTGCACCGCATTAACACCCAAACCGACGAACTCGTTCAAACGCTCGAAGGAGTTCATCCCCTTAATTTCACCATTCACAACGACACGGCCTGGATGTACAGTTTCAATCACAGCAACGGTCAGAGCAGCTTTCAAAGCTTCGACTGTCGCACCGAAGAACTGATTTCCGATCACTTTATCACCGACGGCACCCAATTACAAACTCCCTTCGGAATCGCCGTTCATCCAACTACCGGCGATATCTTCCTAACCGATGCCCGTACGTACACCGTCAAAGGCGATGTGCTCTGCTTTACCCGCGACGGCAAATTGAAATACCGTCTTCAAGCGGTAGGATTAAACCCTAAGAAAGTGTGGGTGGAATAGGCACCAAGCCCTTAATATAGTTTATTTTAGCCTTTAAAACGAACGCTTTCACTCAATCACATCAACTGTAGAGTTGTGTACATTCGCAATGCAGGTCAGCTACATCGGCAATGTAGATGAGCTACATCGGCAATGTAGATGGGCTGCATCGGCAATGTAGATGGGCTACATCGGCAATATAGATGAGCTACATCGGCAATGTAGGTGGGCTGCATCGGCAATGTAGGTGGGCTGCATCGGCAATACAGATTTCAACCGGTTTCCTGAAACCAAGGAAAACGCCCTTGAAGTATCTTACACTGGCTTAATCAAATTGCTTTTTATACTCATTGGGGCTCATCCCAAACTCCTCCTTAAAGTATTTACGGAAGTACTTGGGGTCGTTGAAGCCCACCTGGTAGGCGACTTCGTTGACAAAGAGCTGACTTTTCTCCAGCAGGTCGGCAGCACGCTTCAGGCGAATAAATCGAATGAACTCAGAAGGGGTTTTATCGGTAAGCGAAAGTATTTTCTTGTAGAAATACACGCGGCTCATGGCCATCTCGCGACAAAGGTCCTCTACCAGAAAATCGGTATTTCCAATGTTTGCCTCCACCAACGCCACTGCTTTCTTCACGAATTTCTCATCCATCGAAGTAATTTCAATCTCTGATGGATTGATAGCCACCTTGCGGCGAAACTGATCGTGTTTTTGTTTTTGCCGGTCGACTAACCGCGACACTTTAAGGGTAAGCAGTTCGGTGCGGAAGGGTTTAGAGATATAATCCTCTGCACCGGCTTCGAGTCCGATGTATTTATTTTCATCACCGGTTTTGGCAGTCAGTAAAATCACGGGTATGTGTGAAGTGCGGATATCTGCTTTCAACCTGCGACAGAATTCATATCCGTCCATCACCGGCATCATTACATCCGAAATAATCAGGTCGGGTAGTTTCGACAGAGTTAGCTTCAGGGCCTTTTCTCCATCTTCGGCAGATAGGATGCGATAGTCGGCACGAAATAACGAAACGATGAAATTACGAAAATCGTCGTTATCATCGACAATCAGCATCAGGGGTTGCTTCCCATGATCCGCCTGTTTCATTGCTTTTTCATCACAGGTTTCGCCGATTTCATCGATGGAATCGGAACTTATTGTCGACTGGCCGGATGCCTGCTCCGGTATATCCGGTTGTTGGGGTGCAGCAGTAACAGCAGTCGACTGCCCCGCATTGCGGGAAATTACTTCCTGATGGACTTGCTGACGGGCGGGTAACAGTACTGTAAAGATGGAGCCTTTGCCTACCTCACTTTCGACGACTATCTCGCCTCCGTGCAGACTGACGTATTCACTGACGATATGTAATCCCACTCCCGTACCGGTATGGTTCGAGTTATCCGCATTTTCGACCCGGTAAAACCGCTCAAAGATACGCACTCGATCTTTTTCGGGAATACCAATGCCCGTATCCGAAACCACTATTTTCAACTGCTTATTTTCATCATTCAGTTGCTGGAGTAAACTCAGCTGTATTTCTATCTTCCCTCCGTCGGGGGTAAATTTAAAGGCGTTCGACAGCAGGTTGTAGACAATTTTGCGCAGCTTTTCAGGATCGAACTCCATCCTGAGCTCCGTCAACGACGATGAAAAGAGGAAATTGACCGACTTCTTGGTTGCCAGCTCTGTAAAGGAATAGCAAATGTCGCGCACAAAGGTCACCACATCACCCACCGAGCAGTTCAGGGTATCTTTCTGCACATCCAGTTTCCGGAAGTCGAGCAGCTGATTCACCAACTCCAGCAAATTAGAAGCATTACGGTGAATAATTTCCAGCAAGCCCGCTTGCTCTTCGTTGCGGATTTCCTGTTTTAGTTTTTCAACCGGATTGATAATCAGAGATAGCGGAGTACGAAACTCATGACTAATATTCGTAAAGAAGCGGAACTTCATCTCGTCCATCTCGTGTAGTTGCTTAGCTTCACGAATCTTATGCTCGTTTTCGAACTCACGTTGTTGCTTACGCAGGTTCCAGCGAACAATCAGTCGCACCAGGTACAACACTGCCAATCCATACACTACAAATGCCCACCAGCTAAACCAGAAGGGAGGTTTAACAACAATCTCCAGCACCAGGGGTTCTTTGCTCCACACATTATCATTGTTACTGGCATACACGATCAGCTCATAACTTCCCTGCCCCAGGTTCGAATACGAAGCAACACCAGCCGGACTTTCTATCCACTCTTCATCCAATCCCTTCAGCATATAGCGGTAGTGGTTCTTCTCAGGGTGAATATAGCTTAGTGCTGAAAAGCTAAGCGTGAAGTTTTTTTCGTTGTAATGCAACACCAGCTTTTGCTTATGGGTAACCGATTCGTCGAGCACTACCCTGGAGCGGAACTTTTTAGCCGGCATAATTTCCTCATTACCGATCTGCAATCCTGTAATACGCGGCACGGGAGCTGTGGTGTTAAAACGAATAGCAGAAGGATTAAACGACATATAGCCTTTGGTACCACCAAAGAAGATTTCACCGGTATTACTTTTATACACGGCATTTTGATTAAAGATAGAATTCACCAGGCCATCGTTATGATCGAAGGCAGCCACATGAAACTCAAAGCCGGGATGATCGGCAGCCCTTTTAATGTAAACACAAGCCAAGCCGTTACGTGTTCCTACCCACACATTCCCATCCCTGTCTTCAACAAATGAAACAACCTGTTCACTTGGCAACCCATCGGCACGACCAATATAGTTCAGCTCATCCCTTTGAGCATCGTACACATTTATTCCGTTGTCGGTTGCAATCCACAGCAGATTGCGTGTGTCCACCAGCGAGTGAATAATAATATCATCGGCAAGCTGGCGTTTCAGCAGGGTATCGGCAAACACCGGACATATTTTCATAGTTGCAGTATTCAGCAGGTCGATGCCCGAAGCGGTAGAAAGGTAAACCGGATTACCACCTGCTGATGACATAGAAAGCACGAAGTCGGATGAAAGTCCGGGCGTATTTCCGGTATTAAAATGAGTAAACCCCGTTCGTTCAGCATTCAGCATATCGACTCCGCCGCCGAGCGTACCGATCCACAGGCGGTGTTGGGGATCTTCGACAATACCATAAATACTTTTGTTGGATAGCGATGAAGCATCCGTTACACGGGGCTGGTACCGCACAAATTGCTCGTTATCGTAACGGTTTAACCCACCCATAAAGGTCCCAAACCACAGCACGCCGGCATGATCTTCGAGGGCAGAGATAACTATGTCGGACGAAAGGGAAGAGGGATTATTGTTGTCGTGGCGAAACACCCTGAAGCTTCCCGTTCGTTTGTTGTAACGCAACAAGCCACTCCCGTTGGTACCTATCCACAGATTCCCCTTCGAATCTTCCAGCAAGGTATTACAGTCTTTGTTCTCCAGCAGCGGGTGTTCGAAAAAGAACAGCGGTGACTTTTCAAACTTAAACATCCCGGGATGATAGTAGGATACTCCGTTTTTGTAGGTCCCTACCCACATAATTCCTGTCGAATCGGAGTGCAGGCTAATCACCGAGTTCTGGCTAATAGAATTGGGATTTGCCGGATCATTAAGCAGTACTGTCATCTCACCCGACTCCTTATCATAGATATTAATGCCACCATGGTCGGTAGCAATCCACATCCGCCCTTTGTCGTCCTGCTCAACGTCGCGCACAAAGTCGGTCGTAATAGCACGGTCGCTACCCGATATAAAATCCTTACGATCGGAACCGAAGAACTGCCATTCGGAACGAGCGAAATTGTAGTACAACACGCCTTTATCACCGATGCCGGGAAATACCCACGGACACCCTTCACGATCGACAAACAAATTCTTGGAGACACTGGCTCCGACTGCCAGCTCACCTACCCTGCGGGTACGGAAATCGACGGTTTGACTACTTTCGTTAAAGCGTTCGAGCAGACCCGAGGAGTGCAGCACCCAAAATGCCTTCTCGGTAGCCCGCAACCCGATTAGTTGCCCCATCGACAAACCATTGCTGCCGGTCGATTGCGGATAATGCACCAGCTTCTTCTCGTTGACTATATACTTATAAATACCGGTTGCCGGATCACAGAAATAATAACTCTTGTCGGGTCCAATCTCAACCAGCGATGGGGTGAAGTGAACACCCATGGGGCGCAGCAGCTGACCGAGCTGACGGACAAAGCGCTCCCGACGAACTGAATACACCACATAGTCGGGATTTCCCCGTATCCACAGGTCGCCGTTCACATCTTCCTGAATCTCCGGGATGGCATTATAGAGCAGACTGGTAGTATCATTTTTATTCGCTTTGTACACCCTTACCCTGTATCCATCGTACCGGTTAAGACCAAAATTAGTTCCAAACCACATAAAGCCCCGCGAATCACGAAAAATACTTTCAATCTGGTTGTTCGACAAGCCCTTTGTATTGTCGAGCCGCGAAAAATAAAAGCTTTCCGCCGGAACAGAAAGAGGGAGAAGTATAAGAAGAAAAATGAGAAGGTGTTTCATTTCAGGTAGTTCGAATAGAAGGATACTAACAAATCTGTACAAATATAAAAAAATCCCTCCTACTTTTATACTCAGTTAACAAATACCTCCCCTTCCAATAACATTTCACCCCTATAGCTTATCATACGCCCACGGTTATGATAACATTTACCCGAACTTAAGCCAACCACTCCCTCTATCTTTGTAATGCTGAATTATAACACCTTTAAATTTTTTGCTGATGAAATTCATGAGAAAGTACAATCTGCTGATTTTGCTTGTTGTAGTACTGATGTCGGCGTGCAGTACGCCCGGTTTTAAGAAACAAGCCGACGGAATCAGTGTGAACCTGAAACCAACCGCTGAAAACGGAGTCCGAACACTTCGGCTTCAGGTGATTACCGACGATATCATTCGCGTAATTGCCAGTCCGGAAAAACAACTTAACGAACGGGAGAGTCTGATAACCGTACAACCCTTACCCGGCAGCACCAACTGGGAAGCCCGGCAGCAGGGCGACTCCATCATTCTATCGACACCCACACTCAGTGCTATTGTTTCCCTATCCTCAGGAGCCGTGAGTTTCACAAACCCCGACGGAACCATCCTGCTACAGGAACAATACGGCGGAGGAAAAACCTTCGAACCCATTACTATTGAAGGAAAGAAAGGCTGGTCGTTTCGACAGGTATTCGAATCACCTGAGTACGAAGCCTTCTACGGACTTGGTCAGCATCAGTCGGACGAGTTCAACTGGAAAGGCCGTAACGAGGAACTTTTTCAGTACAATACCAAAGTTACCATTCCTTTTATACTTTCCAGTAAAAACTACGGCTTGTTGTGGGATAACTATTCGCTTTCCCGTTTCGGTAATCCGCAGCCCTACTCCGACCTGGACGAATTGTTCAGGGTATACGATAAAAACGGGAAAAGCGGGGGACTGACAGCAACCTATATGGTCAACAAAGACCCTTCAACTATTTTCGTAGAGCGTCAGGAAAGCAAGGTGGATTATGAGAACCTGGAAACCATTAAAAACTTCCCCAAGGATTTTCCTTTTATAAATGCAGCCATCCGCTGGGAGGGAGAGATCGAACCCAGCGAAAGCGGCATCTACCGGTTTAACCTCTATTATGCAGGATATACTTCGGTGTATATCGACGATAGTCTGGTTGTAAAAGAACGCTGGCGTACCGCCTGGAATCCGAACAGCTATAAGTTTGAATTAGCCCTTAGCGAAGGTCGTCGGCACAAACTGCGCATCGAATGGCAACCCGACGGTGGTGCATCGTACATCGGTCTGAAAGCCTATTCGCCCGTGCCCGACAGTGAACAGCAGAAGCTTTCGATCTGGTCGGAGATGGGTCCTTACATGGACTACTACTTTGTACGCGGTGATAATGCTGATGAAGTAATCAGCGGGTACCGTACCATTACCGGCAAGGCTCCCATCATGCCCAAATGGGCAATGGGATTCTGGCAGAGCCGCGAACGTTACAAAACACAGGACGAGCTTCTGGGTGCATTGAAGGAATTCCGTCAACGCAACATTCCGATAGATAATATTGTACTCGACTGGAACTACTGGCCCGAAGATGCCTGGGGTAGTCATGATTTCGACACCGAACGCTTCCCCAACCCCAAGGCAATGGTCGATTCAATTCATGCAATGAACGCACGCATCATGATCTCGGTATGGCCTAAGTTCTATACTACCACTCAGCACTTCAAGGAATTTGAACAAATGGGCGCCATGTATATGCAGGCTGTAAAAGACAGTATCCGCGACTGGGTAGGACCGGGCTATGTGGGTTCGTTCTACGATGCCTACTCCAAAGAAGCACGCGATCTGTTCTGGAAACAGCTATATACCAAACTCTATCCCCTGGGTATCGATGCCTGGTGGATGGACGCCAGCGAACCCAATGTACGCGACTGTACCGATATGGATTACCGTAAGGCACTGTGCGGACCTACAGCCCTTGGCCCATCGACCGAGTATTTCAATGCCTATGCCCTGATGAATGCACAGGCTATCCACGAAGGACTTACA
>JAQUYE010000017.1 GCA_028691965.1 Paludibacter sp.
ATGCCCGAGTTAGTTCGCGTTTATGAAAACACTACTTGAACAGACGCTAGACCTGTGGAGGGATCAGCTGGTTGACTGGCCGCTGGCTGCTAAATTTTACGGAAGTTTGTCTTCGGTGAAGACCAGGGAGTTCGTACTCGGGGATATTCACATTGTGGCTCAGTATAATCCTGCACGTGCTGCGTCGACTACAGCTCAAACCGACCAGAAAAGTATCGCTCAACGTCCGTGTTTTCTGTGCGATTGTAATCGTCCGCCCGAACAACAGTCGGTTGATGCCGGAGAATTCTGGATTCTGCTGAATCCCTTTCCTATATTCAAACAGCACTTTACACTTCCTCACAAGCAGCATACACCCCAACAGATACTGCCGTATTATGCCGACTTTCTATTCTTTGCAAAAGAATTATCAGATTTTGTAGTTTTTTACAATGGACCCCGCTGTGGTGCGTCAGCTCCCGATCACCTGCATTTCCAGGCTGGTACTAAAGGGGTGTTGCCCCTGGTGGATGATTACATGCGACTTCGCGATCGGCAGACCGAATGTGTTGATAGCTATAAGGATGCTGTGCTCTTGCGACTGAAAGGCATGTACAGAAAGGTATTGGTGATTGAGTCGGAAACGGCCGAAGCTTCGTTGTACTTGTTCGAGCGACTCTATGCCAGTCTGCCCGGTTCCAAAAGCGAAGAGCCCATGATGAATGTGGTGGGGATGTATGAAAACGGGAAGTGGATTGTATTTGTAATGCCACGAATAGCTTTTCGACCTTCACAGTATCATGCATCCGGGCAGGAGCGTTTTTTGATTAGTCCGGCTGCCCTTGAAATGGCAGGGATACTTATCACACCGGTGGAAGAGCATTTCGATCGGCTTACGTGCGATACGATTGTATCCATTTATAAACAGATTAGTCCCGACGAACCATGAACGAACCTGTAATTAATGTTGGCATACTGGCTGCTGCAGAGTTGTCGTTCACACTTGAAGGTGATTTCATAGTTGGGAAGGATGTGTATACAGGTACTTTTAAAGCACTGCCTACCGGGGAAGGAATACAGGTAGGTAACCTTAGAGCTGCAGAATGGTTGTTTGAGCCAGTGAATAGCGAATCGTATTTTGAAGTACATGAGGTGGTAATCGGCGTTGACTTCCATTGGGAACGTACTGAAACACAAATTTTCAGGGGTGCCCTGAAGTTGATTGTAGAAGAGAATCGCATCCGGTTGATTAACAGGATCGCTGCCGAAGAGTACCTTAGGAGTGTTATCTCCAGTGAAATGTCGGCAACTGCCTCGGTGGAGTTGTTAAAAGCACATGCGATACTATCACGAAGTTGGTTGCTGAAGCCTTTGGTGCAATCCGAAGGATATGCTACACCTGAGTTGATAAGTTCGTCGGCCGACAGGATTATACGCTGGTACGAGCGGGATGCACATCTTCATTTTGATGTGTGTGCTGATGACCATTGTCAGCGGTATCAGGGAATCTCCCGTGCCACTACCCGGAATGTAAATGTGGCGGTAGAACAGACAAGAGGGCAGGTGTTGATGGAAGGCGAGCGGGTGTGTGATGCACGCTATTACAAGGCTTGTGGCGGTGTTACCGAGCGTTTTGATACCTGCTGGTCGGAAGAGAACCCGGTTTATCTGCAGCCGGTTCGCGATACTGCCGGCGAAACAGAGTTTCCGGATCTCAGTAGATCCGAAAAGGCCCGGGAATGGATACTTTCAAGTCCGGAAGCCTTTTGCAATACTACCGATAAAAAAATTCTTTCGCAGGTCCTTAATAATTACGATCAGGAAACCACCGATTTTTACCGATGGAGCTGTAGTTATACACAGCAACAGCTTGCAGAGTTAATACACCGTAAGTCGGGGATTGACTTCGGGGATATCCTCCGGCTAAAGGCCCTTGAGCGCGGCCCATCGGGTCGCATTGCCGAACTGCAGATTGCCGGAAGTAAACGAACAGTGGTGGTTGGTAAGGAATTGGAAATTCGCAAGTGGCTTTCCGAATCACACCTCTATAGTTCAGCTTTTGTGGTTGATACATTCCCCGAAGGAGCAGAAGTTCCCGAAACCTTTTTGCTCAGGGGGGCAGGATGGGGACATGGAGTTGGCTTATGCCAGATTGGTGCTGCGGTAATGGGGGAACGTGGGTACAGTTATCAGGATATTTTAAATCATTATTTTAAACATGCAACCATCAGAAAAATCTATTAGTCCCTGGAAATGGGTCCCGACCCTTTATTTTGCACAAGGAATTCCTTACGTAATTGTAATGACAGTGTCGGTGATCATGTACAAACGTTTCGGGGTGTCGAATACAAATATAGCTCTTTACACAAGTTGGCTATACCTGCCCTGGGTGATTAAACCTTTCTGGAGCCCCGTGGTGGATATGTTCAAGACCAAACGTTGGTGGATAATTTCGATGCAATTGTTGATGGGTGCCGGCTTTGCGGGGATTGCCCTTCTCATACCCATGCCCTTTTACCTTCAGGCAACCCTGGCCGTGTTTTGGCTGATGGCCTTCAGTTCGGCTACCCACGATGTGGCCGCTGACGGATTCTACATGCTGGCGCTGGATGAAGGTAAGCAATCGTTTTTTGTAGGGATTCGGAGTCTTTTCTACCGTATTGCAATGATAACCGGACAAGGTGCGTTGATCGTGTTTGCCGGGGCGATGGAACGCGTTACAGGAAATATCCGGTTTGCCTGGACCATTACCTTCTTTGTTATTTTCGGACTCTTCCTGCTGATTATGATGTATCATCGCTTTGCATTACCAAAACCGGATACGGATATGCAACAGGATAAGGTGGATAATAATCAGGTGATGAAAGAGTTTGGAATTACTTTCCTGTCGTTTTTTAAGAAACAAGGCATTGTGCTTTCCATTCTTTTCTTACTTATATACCGATTGGGAGAGGCGATGCTGGTAAAGCTGGCGCAGCCTTTTATGCTGGATCCGGTAGAACTGGGCGGTTTGGGTCTCAGTACCGAACAAATCGGACTTGCCTATGGGATGGTTGGTGTTGCAGCTCTTGTTGCAGGAGGAATTCTCGGGGGACTTGCAATTGCGTGGAAAGGATTAAAGTTCTGGATGTTACCTATGGCCCTGGCTATTACACTACCCAACCTTAGCTATGTGTACCTGGCAGTCTTTCAGCCCGCCAGTTACCTGACAGTACTTGTGTGTGTGGCAATTGAACAATTTGGCTATGGCTTCGGCTTTGCAGCCTTTTTGATGTATATGATACGTATGGCCGACGGGGTACATAAGACTGCGCATTATGCTTTTGCTTCTGGCTTCATGGCATTGGGAATGATGCTGCCGGGGATGATGGCAGGCTGGCTTCAGGAGCAGGTTGGATATCAGTGGTTCTTTATAATTGTGATGTTGCTGGCTATTCCTACGCTGTTGATTGCATCGATTGTAAAGGTAGAACCCGGATTTGGTAAGAAGAAATAAATTTTTTTGAGTATTTTTGCTCCCGATTAATAGATAGATAATGAAGATTCTGATACTCGGTGCCGGTAAAATGGGCACATTCTTAACGGATGTCTTGTGTTTTCAACACGAGGTAGCCTTGTTTGATACGGATCCTAAACGCCTTCGTTTTGTGTTCAATACCTTACGTATGACCCATTACGAGGAGATACAGGAGTTTCAGCCTGAACTGGTTATTAATTGTGTTACCCTGAAATATACGATAGAGGCATTTAAAAAGGTACTTCCTTTTTTGCCTGCCGGCTGTATTTTGTCGGATATCGCGTCGGTGAAGACCGGCCTGAAGGAGTTTTACGCAGAAACAAAGATGCGGTATGTATCCACACACCCAATGTTTGGACCAACCTTTGCCACGCTGGACAACCTGAGTTCGCAGAGTGCGATTATTATCTCAGAGTCGGATCACATGGGTAAGGCCTTCTTCAAGGATATGTATGGTTCGTTGCGCCTGAATATCTTTGAGTATACATTTGAGGAGCATGATGAGACTATTGCCTATTCGCTTTCGATTCCGTTTGCCTCGACTCTTGTGTTTGCTTCGGTGATGCGGCATCAGGAGGCACCGGGTACCACCTTTAAGCGACATATGGACATTGCCAAGGGCTTGCTTTCGGAGGATGATTATTTGTTGACCGAAATTCTCTTTAACCCTTATACTCCACGACAAGTGGAGAATATTCGAGAGGAATTAAAATCACTGTTGGATATGATCGAAAAAAGAGATACCTTAGCCATGAAGGAGTTTTTGAAGAAAGTAAGAGGAAATATAGCATAACAATAAAAAATTCAGAGATATGGAAACGAAAGACAAAGTATTGGATGCAATGAAAGCTGCCGGTAAACCGGTGAAAGCCGGTGAACTGGCTGAAATGATTGGTCTGGATAAGAAAGAAGTGGATAAAGCCATGAAAATATTGAAAACCGAAGGTGCCATCGAATCTCCTAAAGTGTGTTTTTGGCAGCCTAAGGCTTAATCGAAGTAGTAAGTATGCAATATTCAGAAATACAAGCGGCTAAACAGCGCTACTCTATCATTGGTAATTCAGAATTGCTCAATAGGGCAATTGATATTGCTGTTCAGGTAGCAGCAACCGACTTGTCGGTACTGATAACAGGTGAAAGTGGTGTGGGGAAGGAGACTTTTCCTCAGATTATTCACCAGTACAGTCACCGTAAGCATGGTCCGTATATCCCTGTCAATTGTGGCGCTATCCCGGAGGGTACCATTGATTCTGAATTATTTGGTCATGAAAAAGGATCATTTACCGGGGCTACCGGCGACAGAAAAGGATATTTTGAAGTAGCCGACGGAGGTACTATCTTTTTGGACGAAGTAGGTGAGTTACCACTTTCCACACAGGTTCGTTTGCTTAGGGTACTGGAGACCGGGGAGTTTATAAAGGTAGGATCGTCGAAGATTCTGAAGACTAACGTGCGTGTTGTTGCTGCTACTAATATGGTGATGACGCAGGCAATTCGTGATGGACGATTCAGGGAAGATTTGTACTACCGGCTAAATACTGTTCCTATTTTTGTTCCGCCTTTACGTGACAGGAAGGAAGATGTAGTGCTTTTGTTTAGAAAGTTTGCTTCCGATTTTGCCGATAAGTACCGTATGCCTCCCGTAAAGCTTACTGACGAGGCTAAGGTTATGCTCACAAATTATTACTGGCATGGTAATATAAGGCAATTGAAAAATATAACCGAACAGATTTCGGTGATTGAACAACAGCGGGAAATTACTCCGCAGATTCTGAAAGCTTATCTTCCGAACGAAGACGTGGAGCGCTTACCGGCAATTTTCTCCTCGCATATCGATCATAAAACCTTCAACAGTGAGCGGGAAATATTGTACCAGGTATTGTTTGATATGAAGAAGGACATGAACGACCTTAAAAAGCTGGTGCACGAAATAATGAGTGGTCAGCATCAGGGAGCGACAAGCTATCCGGATAATTCTGAAGTGTTCTTCGCCAAAAGAGATGCTGAACGCCAGGAGAAGGCCTTTCTCCATCCATCGACCTACGATGCAGTAGACGATGATCTCGGTTACCAGGAGGCTGAGGAATTCGACGAGGTTGAAACCACACCTGTACCGACGAGTCTGGAGGATATGGAAAAACAAATGATACGTAAAACTCTGGAAAAACACCGGGGAAGAAGAAAAGCAGCCGCTGAAGAATTAAAAATATCTGAACGTACGCTTTACCGAAAAATAAAAGAATATGGAATTGAATAAAGGGTATCGTTTTTTACTCCTGCTGGGAATTATCGCCTTGTTGAACGGATGCAGTCTGAACCTGACATTTAACGGTGCCTCCATCGATTATACCAAGGTGCAGTCGATATCGATAGCCGATTATAATAATGTGGCAGAATTAATTCATCCTCCGTTGGCTCAGGAATTCTCGGAGCGACTTAGGGATAAGTACTCCAAGCAGACGCGACTAAAACTGCTGAAGACAGGGGGAGATATGCACCTGGAAGGAGAGATAGTTGACTATATGTTAACTCCAATGTCGGTTGGACAAGACAACTATGCTCCCGAGACAAAACTCACATTGACCATCAACGTGCGCTTTGTGAACAACAAAAACCAGGAAGAGGATTTTGAAAAACAATATACCTCCTTTAGGGCATTCGATAGTAATCTGTTGCTGAACGATGTACAAGATCAATTACTCGTGGAAATGATTGAGGAGATTGCTGACAATATATATAATGACACGGTAGCCCGTTGGTAAGAGGAAGCGATGACATCAGATGAATTGATAGTGTTGGTTGAAAGTCCGTCGTTAGTAGAAGCGGCGCATGAGCCGGACCTGCGTGACTGGGTTAAGCAATACCCATATTTCAGTCAGGCACGTATGTTGTGGCTTCGTTCGGCTCTGTTAGCAACCGGAGGTTCGGTTCGTGAAGAGGAGCTGGAGGCTGCAGCGCTGCAGGTCAACGATTTGCGTCAGCTGTTTTTTTATCTTTATCCCGAAATGTTGTTGTCGGCAGAGCCGACCGGGTTTCAGCGTTCCGAACGCTATACCGGAAGTTATTTTGACATCCTTGATGCAGCCAATGCAGAAGGAGGTGAAACCAATGAATCGCTTCGTAAAATTGCACAACGATTGAAGGAGTCGCGCAGCATGATGCAGAAGTCAGAACCCCCTGCAGTTCAGTTAACTGAAACGGATGAGATGGAGCAACAGGTACGCAGGCTAATACAGGATGCCAACTACCGGGGTGCGATTGAAATATTGAAGCAATTAAATTTGATTAATCCGAAAAAAAGTATTTACTTTGCAGACCAAATTCGGTTTTTGGAGAAAATCATTGAAAATATATACTAATATACCGTTAATATGTACACTTTTTTTATCATTCTTGTTGTTATATCAGCTATCTTACTGACCCTTCTGGTATTGGTTCAAAACTCTAAAGGAGGTGGACTTGCGGCCGGTTTTGCATCTACAAATCAGGTTATGGGTGTTCGCAAAACAACTGATTTTCTTGAAAAGGCTACCTGGACGCTGGTGATTGCATTGGTTGTTTTCTCGGTGGCAGCCGTAGGTTTCCGTAATGATGGTGTGAGAGCCGATGAATCTGAAATTAAAGACGTTTATCAGGAAGCTCAGCAAGCTCTTCCTTCGACAGCTAATCCCGGATTCGGCGAACAGACTGAAGGAGAAGCAACTGAAGCAACAGAAGAAACGACCGGACAGCAATAAGCCGACTGAATTATATACTATAAGCGTATCAAAGTAATTTGATGCGCTTTATTTTTAGTTACTACCGTGTTACAAATCGACGATACAATTATTAGCTTTGACGTGCTCGACGAGCAGTTTGTCTGCGATCTGGCCTCCTGTAAGGGGGCTTGCTGCGTGGAGGGAGATGCCGGTGCACCGCTAACTGAAACTGAAATAGGCAAGCTGGAAGAGTTGCTGCCTCTTATAATGGACGATCTGCCCGAAGTTTCGCGGGAAGTTATCAGCCGGCAGGGAGTATTCTACATTGATGAGGACAACGAACCGGTGACTTCTATTGTGGATGGGCGGGAATGTGTATTTGCCTACACGGATAAGGGAGTATGGAAATGTGCGGTTGAAAAGGCATACCGGGAAGGTAAAACGGATTTTATTAAACCTCTTTCTTGTCACCTTTATCCGGTACGCGTGAAGCAATACGACAGTTTTCGTGCTGTGAACTACCAGCGCTGGAAAATATGTGAATGTGCAGTTGCAAACGGGACGAGACTTAAAGTTCCGGTATATCGTTTTCTGAAAGAACCGCTGATAAGAGCTTTCGGTAAAGAATGGTATCAGCAGCTGGATATTGCGGCCAAAGAACTTAAACAATCCGACAAATGAAAGTTGAGATTATTACGATAGGCGATGAAATACTGATCGGACAGATTGTGGATACAAATTCGGCATGGATGGCTGTGGAGCTGAATAAAGCAGGATTTGTAGTGGAGCAGATAAGCTCAGTTCACGACAGGGAAGATCATATTATTCAGGCACTAGATCTGGCTCTTACACGTGCAGATATTGTACTGTTTACCGGTGGGGTAGGACCAACGAAAGACGATATCACGAAGCAGACCCTATGCACTTATTTTAATTCCCGTTTGGTATTGGATGAGTCAGTTTTGCAACACATTAAAGAATTACTTCGTCACCGAAGTGCTGCTTTGAATGAACTTACCTATTCGCAGGCTATGGTACCCGAAAAGGCAACGGTGCTAACGAATCATGTTGGTACTGCACCCCTTACCTGGTTTGAAAAAGAAGGTAAGGTGATCGTATCCATGCCCGGCGTTCCCTATGAAATGAAACATGCCATGCAGGTTGAGATTCTTCCACGCTTGGTGCAGTATTTCTCTGCTCCTGCTGTTATTCACAAAACCATACTTGTTCGGGGGCTGCCTGAGTCGCAATTAGCTTTACGCATTGCCGACTGGGAGAATAGTCTTCCCAAAGAGCTAAGTCTTGCCTATCTGCCCAATTTTAACCTGGTTAAGCTTCGTCTGAGTGCTGTTACCTATACACCTGAGCAAGTACACCACGTGCTGAATGCTAAGGTTGAAGAATTAAAAAATATTTTACGTGAAGCCATATTGGCCGAAGAAGATCTGCCGGCAGAACAGCTGGTTGTAAGTCGCCTTGCTGAACGTGGTGCAACGGTTTCAACTGCAGAAAGTTGTACCGGAGGATATATTGCTCACCGTATCACCTCTGTTCCGGGTAGTTCGGCTTGTTTCAGGGGGGCGGTTGTAGCATATGATAATTCAGTGAAGGAGCAGGTGTTGCATGTCGATGCGGCATTGCTGGCAGTCCACGGAGCAGTAAGTCAGCCTGTAGCCGAAGCAATGGCAAATAGCGTTCGTGAATTGCTGGATACGGATTATGCAATTGCAACAACAGGGATAGCTGGTCCTTCGGGAGGCACAGATGAAAAGCCGGTGGGAACGGTATGGATAGCTCTTGCAGGTCGTGACAGAATCTTGAGTAAGGTATATCATTTTAAGTTAGACCGACAGTTGAATATTGAACGTACTACACAAACCGCTTTTCTGCTTTTGTTGGATGAGTTACGTGAAATCCCCGATGGGCGGGGAGTTTAATAATCTGATGCTCAAAAAAATAATGAGTATCAGTTGCTTGTTGATAAAATTGAAGAAAAATATTACGGATTAACTTGCACGTTTCAAATAAATACCGTACTTTTGCACACTGTTTTTGAGAAAAAAGTAAATAATAAAATATACAGCAATGTCAAAGATTTGTCAAATCACCGGAAAGAAGGCAATGATCGGAAACAATGTTTCACACTCGAAACGTCGTACAAAAAGAACATTCGATGTGAACCTGTTTGTTAAGAAGTTCTATTGGGTAGAACAGGACACCTGGATCAGCCTTAAGCTTTCAGCAGCCGGATTACGTACCATCAACAAGTTGGGATTGGATGCAGCCATTAAGAAAGCTGCCGAAAAAGGTCATTTATACGCATAATTAAGAGAGGAATTTAATCATGGCAAAGAAATCAAAAGAAGCACGGGTTCAGGTAATTCTTGAATGTACTGAACACAAAGAAAGCGGGATGCCGGGTACTTCGCGTTATATCACTATGAAAAACAGGAAGAACACTCCGGGCCGTATGGAGTTGAAGAAATACAATCCTATTTTGAAGAAAGTTACAGTTCACAAAGAAATTAAATAAGTTGAATCATGGCAAAGAAAGCGGTTGCGTCAATGCAAAAGGGGGAAGGTCGTTCTTTCTCAAAAGTTATTAAGATGGTAAAGTCGCCTAAAACAGGTGCTTATATCTTCCAGGAAGAAATTATACATAACGAAAAGGTAAAAGATTATTTCGCGAAATAATTTTTACGTTTACGATACTGAATACATAAACTGTCACGAAAGCTTGCTTTCATGACAGTTTTTTTGTGTCTGTGTATTTTAGTTTTAATTTCTCAATCAGGATTTTTTTTTTACTTTTGTAACTCTATATATTTCATCCATAAACATATATTTAATGGGAATATTCAATTTCTTCAGTAAAGAAAAGAAAGAGACGCTTGACCAGGGGCTCTCAAAAACGCGTGAAAGTGTATTCTCTAAGATTACGCGTGCGGTAGCCGGTAAGTCGAAAGTTGACGATGAGGTACTTGATAACCTGGAGGAAGTTTTAATTACGTCGGATGTTGGTGTAGAGACCACCCTGCGGATTATTCAGCGGATTGAGAAGAGGGTGGCATCAGATAAATACGTTACCACCAACGAACTAAATACTATTTTAAAGGAAGAAATTGCTGGTTTACTTGCTGAGAATAATACAGATACAGGTGTAGACTTTGGCGATCCTCTTCCTGCCAGTCCCTATGTTATAATGGTGGTAGGTGTTAACGGAGTGGGAAAAACGACTACCATTGGCAAGTTAGCTTACCAGTTCACAAAAGCTGGCAAAAAGGTTTATTTGGGAGCTGCGGATACCTTTCGTGCGGCAGCAGTGGATCAGTTGATAATCTGGGGAGAACGTACAGGAGTTCCGGTTATTCGACAAAAGATGGGGGCTGATCCTGCTTCAGTAGCATTTGATACCTTGTCATCGGCAAAAGCAAACGGGGCTGATGTTGTAATTATAGATACTGCCGGTCGTCTGCACAATAAGATTAATCTGATGAATGAGCTTACCAAAATAAAGAATGTGATGCAAAAGGTGATGCCTGATGCACCGCATGAGGTATTGCTGGTGCTGGATGGATCTACTGGTCAGAATGCGTTTGAACAGGCAAAGCAGTTTACGAAGGCTACAGATGTAAATGCATTAGCCATTACTAAACTTGACGGCACAGCAAAAGGTGGTGTAGTGATTGGAATATCCGACCAGTTTAAGATTCCGGTGAAATACATCGGCTTGGGAGAGGGAATGGAACACCTTCAGGTGTTTGATAAAAATGAATTCGTGAATACCTTATTTGAATAGTGAAAAAAGGGAAAGTAGATATAGTTACGCTGGGTTGTTCGAAGAATCTGGTGGATACAGAGCAGTTAATGCGTCAGTTTGATGCATTAGGGTATACGGTAAGTCATGATTCTCCTGATCCGGACGGAGAAATTGTGATTGTTAATACCTGTGGGTTTATCGGTGACGCAAAGGAAGAAAGTGTGAACACTATACTTCAGCTTGCCGAACGAAGAAAGCAGAAAAAGATGGACAAATTGTTTGTTATGGGCTGTTTGTCGGAACGCTATCAGAAAGAACTGGAAAAGGAAATTCCGGAAGTTGACAAGTATTACGGTAAATTCAATTATACGAATATTCTGACCGATCTTGGGATGGAGTACCGTGCAGACCTTCGGCTCGAACGTTCACTAACCACCCCTCCACATTATGCTTATTTGAAAATTTCAGAAGGATGTAACCGTAGTTGTACGTATTGTGCCATTCCAATCATTACCGGCCGTCATCGTTCACGGTCAATCGAAGATATAGAGAATGAAGTAAAAGCCCTGGTAGCTAAGGGAGTGAAGGAATTTCACGTAATTGCTCAGGACTTATCATCATACGGACTTGACCGGTATAAGTCGCAAAAACTGGCGGAGCTCATCGAGCGGATTTCTGATATACCAGGGGTAGAGTGGATTCGTTTACATTACGCTTATCCGGCTCATTTTCCCTACGACATTCTGCGGGTTATGCGCGAACGGGATAACGTGTGCAGTTACCTGGATATAGCCCTCCAGCACATAAGTGATTCGATGTTAAACATCATGCACCGGCATATCACGAAAGAAGAAACCTATGCCTTAATACGTCGTATTCGTGAGGAAGTGCCCGGTATACACCTGCGCACTACCATGCTTGTTGGTCACCCGGGTGAAACAGAAAAGGATATTGATGAATTAAAAGAGTTTTTACGATTTGCCCGTTTTGAACGTTTGGGTGCATTTGCTTATTCGCACGAAGAAGGTACTTATGCGTATAAGCATTACACCGATGATATACCAGAAGAAGTAAAGCAACAACGACTAGCCGATCTTATGATGGTTCAGCAGGGGATTGCTTCAGAGATTAATGCCGAAAAGGTTGGGTCGACTTTAAAAGTAATTATCGACCGGAGGGAAGGAGAGTATTACATTGGTCGTACTGAGTTTGATTCTCCGGAGGTTGATCCGGAAGTGTTGATTCCTGTTGAAACTGAAGGGGTGAGAGTGGGTGAGTTTTATTCTGCCTGCATTACTGATGCTACCGATTTTGAATTAGTTGGAAAATAAGATATGAAACACAAGGAATTAATTACCGCTATTGCCATGAAACTTGATCGTCAGGAAGCTGATGTGGAGCAGTTGCTGCATAGCTCTGTGGAGCGAATTAAGTCACTGTTGGTTGAAGGTCAATCTGTTGCTCTGCAGGGGCTTGGGGTTCTGGAGGTGAAGCGCAAAGAAGAACGCTTATCAGTACATCCGATGACAAAAGTGCGTACAATGATACCACCCAAGCAGGTGGTTGGTTTTAAGCAAAGTCCTACCATGAAATCAAAATTAAAAGAACTTCCAAATTATGAATAAGGATAAAATCAGTACAGGCGAACTTGCAGCGATGATTGCTACTGACCTAACATGTTCAGTGCGCGAAGCCGATGATTTTATGAGGGCGCTGATCCATATATTGGAGGAGCAGTTATTGGCAAGCGATAGTGTTAAAATAAAGGGACTTGGTACATTTAAACTTCAGTGGAACGCACCCCGGAAGAGTGTGGATGTTAATACAGCAGAAGAGATTGTAATTGAAGGTTATTATAAGGTTTCTTTTGCTCCGGAATCAGAATTGAAAGATCTTGTTAATGAACCATATGCACATTTGATGCCGGTTGTTTTAAGTACTTCTGATGAAGATGAAGTGTTGATGACACCCGAAAAAACATCCGATCCGGATGAGGACTTGCAAGAAGAGCAAATCGCGGATACTGTGGATCCGGTTAAACTGGATGAAGCCATGAAAGCCATTACAGAACAAGCGATGGAGATTAAAGACATACTCTCTGAAATGAGTATGATGGGAGTTTCGTCAACAAAAACTCAACAACCGTCGATGGTGTCGGAAGAGGTTAAAAAAGAAAAGAAAGAGATTCCTGTGGCAGTTGCTTCGACCCCGGTTATATCACCTGTGTCTGCTCCGACACCTCCTGCTCCAACATCCGTTGCACCCCCGGTTACCCCTCCAATCGTACCCCCGCCTGCACCTCCTGTTAGCGATGTGACTCAGGATCAGCAGGTGAAGCTGTCAAAAGAGCCATTGAAAGAAAAACCCATTGTTAAAAAGGAGTCTGTGATAAAGGATAGTATTCCGGATAGAATTCAACATTCAAGTAGTTCTCATCATTCACATAGTTCTCATTATAGTAGAAGAAGGTCTTCGAGAAGAAGATCAGTCTCCAATGGCTTGTGGCTTTTGTTGGTCGGAATTATTGCCGGTGGTATCATTACCTACATTCTTAGTTCAACAGGTGTGTTGCCTGAGTTAGGTTTGTTTTCGGGTAAAAGTAAGTACATAGAAGTTGTTCCGATAACCAACGCAGCTGCCTTGACCGAAAATATAACTATTGCTGATAGTTTAGAGATGGATTCGACACAAGCAACCATCTCAAATAATCAGTCGACGGTTGATTCGATGCAAACTCTATTTGATACTCCCCGAATATACACTGAGTTTATTGGAACGGAAGAGGTGCGCGAAGGAAGTCGTATGACGCGTATTTCGGAACGGCATTATGGAGCTAAAGAGTTTTGGGTGTATATTTACGAGGCAAACAGGGATATGTTGAAGTATCCCGATGATATCAAAATGGGTATGGAGCTCAAAATTCCGAAAGTTGACCCTCGGTTACTCGATAAAACCAACCCCCGAAGCATCGAATATGCGCTTAAATTACACGATGAATACCTGAAAAAATAGATTAATAAAAAGTTGATAATCTGGTTCTATACTTATTAATCAAAAATGACGTTAATTGTTATTAAACCTGACTTTTAACCATTGAATAAATAGTACATTTGTTCCACTTTTTTTAAAAACAGACATTTAAAAATTATGGAGCAATCTGTTGATATAAGGGAACTTAACGAAAGAATAGAACGTCAGAGTTCATTTGTGGATGCCCTGGTGATGGGGATGGATAAGGTGATCATAGGTCAGAAGCACCTGGTAGAGTCGTTACTTATTGGCTTACTATCGGATGGACACATCTTATTAGAAGGGGTTCCGGGTTTAGCCAAGACCCTGGCAATTAAAACGTTGTCGGACCTGATGAAGGGTGAATTCAGCAGGATTCAGTTTACTCCCGACCTGTTACCTGCCGATGTTATCGGTACAATGATTTACAGTCAGAAGAAGGAAGAGTTCAGTATTCGTAAAGGACCTGTATTTGCAAACCTGATTTTAGCAGATGAAATTAACCGTGCACCGGCCAAAGTGCAGAGTGCATTGCTTGAAGCGATGCAGGAGCGGCAGGTAACCATTGGTGAAAATACATACGATTTGCCAAAGCCCTTCCTTGTAATGGCTACTCAAAACCCAATTGAACAGGAAGGAACTTATCCTCTACCTGAGGCGCAAATCGACCGTTTTATGCTTAAGGTGGTTATTAACTACCCTAAGAAAGATGAAGAAAAGCTGATTATTCGTCAGAACCTCCTGAAAGATAAACCCAAAGTTAGTCCCATTCTGAGCCCGGAAGATATCATGGCTGCCCGTGATGTTGTTAGACAGGTGTATATCGATGAAAAAATCGAACGTTACATAATCGATATTGTTTTCGCTACTCGTTTCCCGGGTGATTACGGACTGAACAACCTGAAAGAGATGATTGCCTTTGGAGCTTCTCCTCGTGCCTCAATCAACCTGGCGTTGGCAGCACGGGCGTATGCGTTTATTAAACGACGTGGTTACGTTATACCTGAAGATGTGAGAGCAGTATGTTATGATGTAATGCGTCACCGTATAGGGCTTAGCTACGAGGCTGAAGCCAATAATATGACCTCGGATGAAATTATTACCGAAATTTTAAACTCGGTTGAAGTTCCCTGATTCATATTTTCACAATGGAAACCAGCGACATCATACAGAAAGTACGTAAGATTGAGATTAAAACCAAAGGGTTGTCCAATCATATTTTTGCAGGAGAGTACCATTCTGCCTTCAAGGGTAGGGGTATGACCTTTGCTGAGGTTCGTGAGTACCAGTTTGGTGACGATGTACGTACTATTGATTGGAATGTGACTGCACGTTTCGGACATCCTTATGTAAAGATTTTCGAGGAAGAACGTGAATTGACGGTGATGTTGCTGATTGATGTTTCAGGAAGCAGAGTGTTTGGAACCGTGTCGCGTCTTAAAATGGATATTGTTACTGAAGTTGCTGCTACATTGGCTTTTTCAACCATACAAAATAACGACAAGATAGGTGTAATTTTCTTTTCGGATCGTATAGAGAAGTTTATTCCTCCTAAGAAAGGTCGCAAGCACGTGCTGCATATCATTCGTGAAATGATTGATTTTAAGCCGCAAAGTACCCGTACTGATATTGCTGCAGCTGTGCGATACCTGACAAATGCTATTAAAAAAAGATCGACTGCTTTTCTGATCTCTGACTTTATGGATGAAGGTTTTGAAAAGGAACTTACAATAGCCAACCGAAAACACGATATAGTTGCTCTTCAGGTGTACGATGTACGTGAAACCGAAATGCCCGATGTAGGCCTTGTAAAACTTAAAGATGCAGAAACCGGTGAACGGATATGGGTAGATACCTCTGATGCACGTTTGCGGAAATCATACAGAAATGCCTGGGGACAAAGTCAGTTGGAACTACAGAAAACCTTTTCGAAGTCAGGTGTCGATTCCGTATCAATGAATACAGCCGATGATTATGTGAAATCATTGATGAAATTATTCAGGATGAGAGCCTGAATGGGTAGATAAATGTGGGAAGTGAAATGAAAATGAAGATGAGGAAATTTGTGTTATGGTTATTGCTCCTGCCGGGCGTGTTGATTACCGGATACGTGCAGGCTCAGAAAATTACTGTACAAGCAAGTATCGATTCCACACAATTATGGATAGGTCAGCAGACCTTGATGACGTTTGAAGTTAGCCAACAACCCGGTCAACTGGTACTGACACCTTTATTCTCAGATACCATCATCGATGGTATTGAATTGGTGGAGCCAGTGAAAAGCGATACTACTCAAACTGCGGATGGACATTTGCTGGTGCGTCAGCAGTACCTGGTAACTGCCTTTACCGATTCTTTATACCTAATACCTGCTTTCCCTTTTGTGTCAGAAGGAGAAGATACGGTTTGGTCGAATCCATTATCCCTGAAAGTAATTCAACCTTTTGAAATTGATACTGCATCCAATTCGATTACTGATATTAAGGATGTTGCTGCCCCGAAGTTCAGTTGGAAGTATTTTTTTCGTCAGGCTTTGCCCTGGATGATTGGATTGTTGGTACTGGCTGCTATCATCTGGTTACTGATTAGATTACTCAGGAAGAAGCCGGTCTTACCGATGTCTCAACCAGTTAAGGTAATTCCGCCACATGAGTTAGCACTGGGCAAACTGCAACAACTTAAGGACGAAAAGCTTTGGCAGCAAAATCGTCAGAAAGAGTACCATACAGCGCTCACTGATATACTTCGGGAATATTTAGAGCTCAGTTTTGATATTCCGGCTCCTGAACTTACGTCTGATGAATTACTTACGCATTTGTCATTCCTGCGTAAGGAAAACAAAAATGCGTACACCGCATTGCAACAGATTTTACAATTAGCCGATTTGGTGAAGTTTGCTAAATGGTATGCATTGCCTGAAGAAAATGAATTATCGTATGGTCATGCTATTGAATTTATAAACCTTACTAAAACAGAGGAGAAAGAAGACAATGGCATTTCATAATCCGGAATATTTACTTGGTTTACTGGTACTGATACCGATGGTGTATTGGTTCCTGAAAGAATTACATCAGGCAGATGCGAGTCTTCAGATTTCTTCGCACCGAAATCTGGCTGGCTTTCCGGGAAGTATGAAAGTAAAACTTCGGAATCTGCCTTTTTATTTACGATTTATTGCAATAGCGCTATTGGTAGTTGCAATAGCGCGACCTCAGTCATCTAACTCATGGCGCTCAGAAAACACAGAGGGAATAGACATTATGATTACTATGGATATTTCAGGATCAATGTTGGCTGAGGATTTCAAGCCTAATAGATTGCAGGCTTCACAATCGGTTGCAAATGAATTTATCTTATCCCGACCAAATGATAATATAGGCCTTGTGCTTTTTGCAGCTAAAAGTTTTACTCAATGTCCGTTAACCACTGATCACGCCGTTTTGATTAATTTGTTTAACAACATAAACTACGGAATGATAGAGGATGGAACCGCTATCGGTCTGGGATTGGCCAATGCAGTTGCACGTCTAAAAGAAAGTAAGGCAAAATCGAAAGTTGTTATCCTGCTAACCGACGGTGACAATAACCGTGGTGATATAGCACCGGTTTCGGCCGGAGAACTGGCAAAAGCATTGGGTATAAGGGTATATACAATTGGAGTTGGTTCGTACGGAATGGTAAATATCCCGGTACAAACTCCCCTCGGACAACAGTATCAGCAGATTGAGTCGGCTTTTGATGAAACGCCGTTGAAAGAAATTGCCGACATGACGGGTGGTCAATACTTCAGGGCTACCAATAATGAAAAGTTGAGAGATATTTATGCGGAAATTGATCAAATGGAAAAAACTAAGATTAATGTTCGCGAATATAGCCGGAAATACGAAGAGTATTTTCTCTTTGCCTTGGCAGCCATGGTGTTGCTTGTTGCTGAAGTGCTGTTGCGCAATGTGTATTTACGTAAAATTCCCTGAGAGTAAGCAAAAAGAGTATGTTTAGATTCGCAGATCCTGAATATTTAGTCCTACTGGCAGTCATCCCCGTGTTGGCAGCTGTGTTTATATATCGTCGCATCAGGCAGCGTAAGGCTATTCGTAATTTTGGCGATCCTGACCTGCTTGCTCAACTTATGCCCAATGTTTCGCGCATACGACCAATAGTTAAGTTTGCTATGCTGTCGTTTGCGCTGCTGTTGGTGATTATTGTGTTAGCACGACCTCAGTTTGGAACAAAAGCTCAGGAAGTTAAGCGACAGGGAATAGAAGTTATGGTCGTACTTGACATTTCTAATTCCATGATGGCTCAGGATGTACAGCCGAATCGTCTGGAAAAGGCAAAACAGGTATTGTCACGCTTAATTGATCAGATGAAAGATGATAAGGTAGGGATGGTAGTATTTGCAGGTGATGCATTTACTCAATTACCTATAACTGCTGATTATGTTTCTGCAAAGATATTTCTTCAATCGATTAGTCCGAAGTTGATTGCTCGTCAGGGTACTGCAATTGGTTCGGCTCTTGAACTTGCTGTTAAATCGTTTACTCCTAATGATCAGACATCGAAAGCTATCATCCTTATTACCGATGGAGAAAATCATGAAGATAATGCTGTTGAAGCTGCCAGGATGGCAACTGACAAAGGGGTTGTGGTTCATGTTATCGGAATGGGTCGTCCTGAAGGAGCTCCTATACCGATTGATGGTTCTATGAGCTTTTGGAAAGATAATCAGGGAAATGTGGTGGTTTCTAAGTTAAACGAGCAGATGTGTCAGGATATTTCTGCTGCCGGTAATGGTATTTATGTTAGAGCAGATAATACGAATGCTGCCTACCGCGCAGTGTCTTCAGAATTGGATACCCTGGCTAAATCTGAACTTTCAGCAACTGTATTTGCTGATTACAACGAGCAGTTTCAGTCGTTTGCCATTTTGGCCTTGTTGCTGTTGATCATTGAATATTTTGTATTGGAACGAATTAACAAACGATTGAGCAGGTTGAAGATATTTGATTTAAAAGAGAAAATGTAATTTGGTATGACTATTAAGCAGATTTTATTGTTCGTTGCTTTCTCAGGCTCACTCATTCCGGCAATTGCACAGGAGGAGTACAAACCTTTGCGTGAAGGGAATAAACAATACAAAGCCAGGAAATATACAGAGGCTGAAATTGAATACCGCAAGGGACTTCAACGCAATAAATCATCCTTTGATGCTAACTATAACCTTGGTAACGCTTTGTTTCGGCAGCAAAAGTATGCCGAAGCGTTGGAGCACTACCAGGCGGCCGTACCGATGGAAAAGGATTCTAAGTTAAAGTTAGCTTCAGCTTTTCATAATTCAGGGAATGCACTGTTGATGGAAAAAAAGGTGAAGGAAAGTATCGAGGCCTATAAACAAGCGTTGAAATTGAATCCTTCGGATGATGATACACGATACAACCTGGCATTCGCTCAGTATTTATTGAAGAACCAGGATCAACCTCCTCAGCAACAGCAACAGCCT
The DNA here is from genome assembly GCA_028691965.1 of Paludibacter sp. Lineage (GTDB taxonomy): Bacteria > Bacteroidota > Bacteroidia > Bacteroidales > Paludibacteraceae > Paludibacter. The sequence continues at coordinate 19,464 of JAQUYE010000017.1, forward strand.
CAGCAGCAAAAACAGGAGCAAAAACAGGAACAACAAGAGCAACAACCTGCTCCTCAGGAGGGAATGTCGAAGGAACAAGCTGAGCAGATACTTCAAGCGCTGATGCAGGACGAGAAGGAGACCATGGAAAAGGCTAAAAAGCAACCAAAGGCATCCCGCAAAGGTAGTGAAAAGGACTGGTAAGAGATGGTTATGAAACAGATGTGGAACAAAAAAGTGAATATGGCAAAACGATGGTTATTTCCTCTGCTTTTATTGCTATCCCTGCAAGGGATACGGGCAAATGATGTAAAGCTGACTGCCTCAGCACCTGCGACGGTGATTTTGGGGAAGCCATTCCAGATTACCTATACTGCCAATGCTAAAGTATCTGATTTCAAAGCTCCGGCAATTACGAATTTTGATATTTTAGCAGGTCCTTTTAAAGCAGAGAGTTACAGTTCGCAAATTGTAAACGGAAATATGACTTCTTCGGTTTCGATAGCATATACCTTTACACTACAGGCTCAAAAGACGGGTACTTTTACTATTCCTTCAGCATCTGTAACTGTTGATAAGGAGCGAGTTACTTCCAATGGTTTGAGCATAAAGGTATTACCTGCTGATGAACAATCTTCATCTACTGCTAGCTCCGGATCATCGGGCACCAACACTACTATTTCTGCTTCCAATTTGTTTATTCGTCCTATACTTTCGAAGTCGACGGTATACGAACAGGAAGTAGTTAAACTTACCTATAAATTGTATACTACTTACGATGTAGTACAGTGTAATGCACGAACAATTCCGGATTTTAAGGGATTTCTCTCACAAGAGATGGAACGAAGTAGTAACACACAATTAGATTATGAGAATTACAACGGGAAGAATTACCTTACCGCAGTATTATACGAAACCTTGTTATATCCGCAATCATCAGGCGAAATTAAAGTTGATAAGGCATCCTTTGATGCCATTATACGCGTTCAAAACCGACAGCCGGTACGTAGTATTTTTGATGAGTTTTTTGATTCCTATAGTAATGTAGCCCACAGTATTGAGGTACCTGCGGTTAAGGTTAACGTTAAATCACTTCCTACAGGCAAGCCTTCAGGCTTTAACGGAGTGGTTGGAAATTTCAGCCTTAGTTCAAGTATCTCAGCTGAACAGGTGAAAGTAAACGAAGCTGTCACGCTGAAAATTAGTATTTCCGGTAACGGAAACATGAAACTGATTCAGAACCCGACACTTGATTTCCCGGATGCCTTCGAGGTATATGATCCGAAAGTAAATAATAACTTTAAAGTATCGGGTGGCGTTTTAAGTGGAGCTAAATCGGTCGAAATTATGTTTATTCCCCGTCATGCCGGAACTTTTGAGATCCCTTCTTATACACTTTCTTACTTTGACTTAAAGGAAAACCGGTATATCACCCATGCAACTCCTACTTATATTGTTCAGGTATTAAAAAGTGATGGCACCGTTGAGGAAGCGGTTGTTACAGGATCATACGCACGAAAGGAAGATGTAAAGCAGTTAGGTAATGATATACGTTATATTCATACCGGAGCCATGAAGCTGCTACAACAACCGGTTTATAGTATAGATAAACCGATTGCATGGATGATTTATCTGGCGCCTGCAACTATTGCACTTCTGTTATTCCTTATTTTCCGTAAACAGGCAAAGGAAAATGCAAATTTGAAATTGGTGAAGAATAAACGGGCAAATAAGATTGCCCGCATGCGTCTGAAAGTTGCAATGCGTATGTTGAAAGAGGATAATGCCGACCGATTCTATGAAGAGTTGATGAAGGGATTATGGACCTACCTGAGTGATAAGTTGTCGATTCCGGTTGCAGAGCTTACCAAGGAAAAAGTTAGTGTTGAACTTAACCAGAGGGGGGTTGCTGACGATCTTATAAGTAACTGTACAGAGGTGCTTAACGAGTGCGAGTTTGCACGTTATGCTCCTTCGGCAGGACAACAACAGCGTGATCAGTTATACAAGACTACTGTACGGTTGATTGGAGAACTGGAAAATGAAATCAAAAACTAAGGTGAAGACAATGAGAAGAATATTTTTAATCCCTGTAGTTTTGCTGATACTATCTCCGGTACTTGCTGCCGCTGATACAACAGCTATTTCACTGGCTAATCGTCTGTATGCTGCAGGAAGTTATTCAGAAGCCGCTGAAAAGTACGAAGAATTATTACTTACCGAAGGGGAGGCCCCTGAACTATATTACAATCTTGGGAATGCATATTTCAAAGCTAATGAGTTAGCAAAGTCTATTTTGAATTATGAACGCGCTGTGCGACTAAAACCCGATTATGCAGATGCTATTCATAATCTGAAGTTTGCCAACTTGAAAGTAATTGATAATTTGGAAGAGAATGATGCTTTCTTCCTGAAGAAGTGGACCGACATGTTGTTGAAGCTACAGTCTTCAAATGGTTGGTTTTATTTTGGAGGAGTGGTGTTTATATTAACCATGATCTCTATCTTGTTGTTTGTATTCGGTAAAACACTATTTGTTCGCAAATTATTTTTCTATCTGGGTATGGTAGGAATCGTAGTAAGTGTGTGCTCAGTTGTGTTTTCAGGAATTCGTAAACAACAACTTATTCGTCACGATGAAGCCATAGTGCTTTCCGGAGTTGTGGTAGTTAAAAGTGCGCCAGATAAGAGCGGAACTGATTTATACCAGTTACACGAAGGGACAAAAGTTTCGGTTGTAAGTATTCTGGGTGATTGGTATGAAGTGCGTCCGGGAACCGGGAATGTAGGTTGGGTTGAAGTAAAACACCTGGAAAAAATCTGAACATGCTGGAAACTTTATTAGAACTTGATCGATCACTATTTTTACTGATAAATGGATGGCATTCTCCTTTTATGGATGAAATCATGTATTTTGTAAGTAAAGTCTGGATTTGGGCACCCTTGTACCTTACATTTATTATTTATGCAGTAAAACGATGGAAACTTGAATCTATCTGGATAATCGCTGCAGTTATTATTTGTGTGGTAGCTACGGATCAATTAACTAACCTTACTAAAGAGGTATTTCAGCGATTACGGCCATCTCACGAGCCATTACTGGAAGGCCTTGTTCATCATGTTAACGGCTATGTCGGAGGACGGTTTGGTTTTGTATCCGGTCATTCATCAAATGCCTTTGGTTTTGCTATGCTGAGTTCGCTCATTATAAGGAATCCGTCTTATTCCATTTTTGTTTTTTTCTGGTCTGGTCTGGTTGCCTACTCCAGGATGTATCTGGGCGTGCATTACCCCTTAGATATTGTGGGTGGAGTTATACTCGGATTAATTGTAGCCGCAGGAGTATTTCTAATCTTAGAAAAGGTTCGCAAGCGTTTAAGATCAGCTATAAAATCAGGTTTTGACGATTAAGAACACCAGGTTATCGTATAGTTATTCCTTCTTCGCGAAGATAATCCTTTAATTCCGGGATTCCGATTTCCTTGTAATGGAATATACTTGCAGCAAGGGCTGCATCAGCTTTTCCTTTATCAAATACTTCCTTGAAATGTTCCATACTACCAGCTCCGCCACTGGCTATTACGGGTACATTGACAGCTTCTGATACTGCTCGGGTGATATCTATTCCGAATCCGTTTTTAGTACCGTCGTGATCCATTGAAGTTAACAGGATTTCGCCTGCTCCCAACTCCACTGCCTGACGAACCCAATCGAGGGTTCGAATGTCGGTAGGTACTCTACCTCCGTTCAGGTATACATACCACTCCCCATCACGTTCTTTGGTGTCGACAGCAAGTACTACACATTGACTACCAAAACTCATTGCTAATTCACGTATGAGTTCCGGTCGACGCACGGCTGCAGTGTTAACAGAGATTTTATCTGCTCCGCATGCCAATAATACGGACACATCTTCAACGCTTGCTATTCCGCCCCCTACAGTAAAGGGGATGTTAATATGTCTGGAAATTCTCGTTACCAGTTCGGATAAAGTTTTTCGTTTTTCGTTTGTGGCGGTTATATCCAGAAAGACCAATTCGTCGGCACCCATTTTTGCGTATAAAGATCCGAGTTCAACAGGATCACCAACGTCGCGTATATTAATGAAATTAACTCCTTTAACCGTTTTTCCGTCTTTTATATCTAAACAGGGAATGATGCGTTTTGCCAACATATTAAATGAGTTTTAATCGAATACCAAATTATTTTCAGTAAGTTGTATCAGTTCAATTGTGTTGACCTTTTGACGAGTCATCGGGGCCATCACCTTTACATAATTGGAGGTGAAGCCCATCATGTTATCTCCATGACTTCGACTTTCCCACAGGACTGGATATTCTTTACCGAGTTGAGAAGTGTAAAATGATCTTATTTTTTTATCAGAGAGTTGATGTAAGATTTCGCTACGACGTTTGCGTTCAGAAATACTGTTGTGGTGTTCTATTTCCAGCATTTTAGTGTCGGCACGTTCAGAATACGTAAACACATGCAATTGCGAAATGTCTAAAGAGTCTATGAATCGACAAGATTCTTCAAAAAGTTCAGCAGTTTCGCCATGGACACCAACAATAACATCCACTCCAATAAATGCATGGGGCATCAATTCCTTAATCCGACCTACTTTATTGGCAAAAAGTTCACGGTTGTACTTCCGTTTCATTAGCTGAAGAACTTCATTTGTTCCTGATTGGAGTGGAATGTGAAAGTGAGGCATGATTCGTTGACTTACTGCCACGAAGTCAATAATTTCGTCACTTAACAGGTTTGGTTCGATTGATGAGATACGGAAGCGAACATCTGCTTCAATCTTATCCAGTGCCTTTACAAGTTCAAAAAAGCTTTCACCGGTGCTGCGTCCAAAATCTCCGATGTTTACACCGGTTAGAACAATTTCTCTGGCTCCGTCGCGGATTGCTTCTTCAGCCCTTGCAACGGTTTCAGCAACAGAAGCGCTTCTGCTTCTCCCTCTTGCTAAGGGGATAGTGCAATAGGTACAGAAATAGTCACAACCATCCTGTACTTTCAGGAATGATCGGGTTCGGTCGTCCCTGGAACAGGAAGGTTTGAATTCACGAACGCGCTTAACAGAATTACGGTGTACCTTCTCAGTATCTTTGTTTATAGTTCGAAGATATTCCAGCACTGAAAACTTTTCGTTGGCACCTAATACGAGATCAACTCCTTCTAATTGGGCAATCTCATCGGGTTTAAGCTGAGCGTAGCATCCTGTAACCACCATAATAGCATCGGGATGTTGCCGGTTAAGGCGATGAATTGCCTGACGACTCTTACGGTCAGCTATATCTGTCACCGAGCAGGTGTTAATAATGCATACGTCGGCTTGTTCTCCGGATTTGACTTTTACGAATCCTTCGTCCTTCATCTTTTTCGCAATAGCCGATGTTTCAGCAAAGTTGAGCTTACATCCAAGCGTGTGAAAAGCTACTTTTTTATTATTAAATATAAAATTATCTGTCATTCCCGAAGTTTAAATATACTCAAATAGATCAGCCTTGCTTTTTCTGACTTTTGGTAAAGTAGCATTGTAATCTGTTGCTTCATCACGCACACCGATGGCCATTAAACATACTGAGCCAAGGTTGCGTTTTTCGAGACCCAGCAATTCATCAAGAGCAGGAGGAGTAAAACCTGCAATAGGTACTGAGTCAACGTTTTCTACAGCTGCAGCAGCCAAAGCAAAACCCAAAGCTATGTATACCTGATGCGATGACCAGATAAAATTGTCTTCTTCCGTCTGTAAGGTAAGTGCGCTCATCATCTGACGATAGGCTGTTACTTTTGCAAGCGGCAGAGTTGGGCGCGTGATCTTAATATTCTCAACATACTCATCCAGAAGTTCCGGGGTAATTCTCTTGTAACCGGCAAATACAAGTAAATGGGATGATTTTGGGATTTGCGGTTGCCCTTTGGCTGATTTCTCAAAAATCCTGTCTTTAATTTCCTGATCTTCGATTATAATTACTTTAAAAGGCTGAAGTCCCATGGATGTAGGGGCCAACCGTATGGCTTCCAGAATGGTTTCAACTTTGTCGGGACTCACTTTCTTCCCGCTCATCTGCTTACTCGCGTAGCGTTTATTTAAACTTTCAATAAAATTCATTGATGTAACTTGATTATGAATCAATAGAAACGCAAAATTACACATTTTGTTTAGATTAATCGTGTTTGTGAAGATTTCTTAGGATTTGATGTAGATCTAGAGGCCCATCTATAAGCTAAGTAAAATTTATAAAAATGTACCGATTAAAAACAGCCGGTTATTCCCTTAACTATGCGTTATATCGTCCTTTTTTTGTATTTTTGCGGAAAATTTACCGATAGAATATGTTTGAATCATTAAGTGAAAGGCTGGAACGGTCGTTTAAAATACTAAAGGGCGAAGGTAGTATTACCGAAATTAACGTAGCTGAAACCCTCAAGGATGTGCGTAAAGCATTATTGGATGCCGACGTTAACTATAAAATTGCCAAGCAATTTACAGATACTGTAAAGGAAAAGGCCCTGGGACAGGATGTACTCAACTCGTTGAAACCATCGCAATTGATGGTGAAAATTGTTCACGACGAGCTTGCCGGTCTGATGGGGGGACAAAGTGTTGATATAAATCTGAAAGGGAATCCATCAGTAATTCTTATGTCAGGTTTACAGGGATCCGGTAAAACCACCTTCTCAGGGAAGCTTGCTAGTTTGTTGAAAAATAAACGTGGTAAACGTCCATTACTGGTAGCTTGTGACGTCTACCGTCCTGCTGCTATCGAACAGTTGAAAGTGCTTGGTGAACAGTTACAGGTTCCTGTTTTCTCTGATACGGAAAGTAAGAATCCGGTTGCTATTGCTGAAGCAGCTCTTAAGTATGCCCGTCAACATCTTCATGATGTAGTAATTGTCGATACAGCTGGACGACTGGCTATTGATGAGATGATGATGAACGAGATTGCAGCAATTAAAAAAGCTATTCAACCTCATGAAATCCTGTTTGTAGTTGATTCAATGACTGGCCAGGATGCCGTCAATACTGCAAAGGAATTCAATGAACGCCTGGATTTTGATGGGGTTATACTTACTAAACTGGATGGTGATACACGTGGTGGTGCTGCCTTATCAATTCGCTCAGTAGTTAACAAACCGATTAAGTTTGTAGGGACGGGTGAGAAAATGGATGCGCTTGATGTGTTCTACCCTGAACGTATGGCCGACCGAATTCTGGGTATGGGAGATATTGTTTCGTTAGTGGAAAGAGCCCAGGAACAATACGACGAAGAAGAAGCCCGACGACTGCAGAAGAAGATTGCTAAGAATCAATTTGACTTTGATGACTTTATTTCCCAGATCCAACAGATTAAGAAAATGGGAAATATCAAAGACCTTGCAGCAATGATACCCGGAATGGGAAAAGCGTTAAAGGATGTAGAAATCGATGATAATGCATTTAAAGGTATAGAAGCAATCATTCACTCTATGACTCCACGTGAGCGCTCCAATCCAAGCTTGCTAAACGGTAGTAGAAAACAACGAATAGCTAAAGGTAGCGGTACTACCATAGTAGAAGTTAACCGCTTACTGAAGCAATTTGAACAAACCAGTAAAATGATGAAGATGGCAACTGCAAATCCTGGTAAACTAAAGGCTATGCGTCGTCGCTAAAAGAATAACATCCGCCGTGTAGCTGTTGCTGCATGGCGGTTTTAATAGCTATCCATATTATGTATCAACTTATCGACGGGAAAGCAATCTCTGATCAAATAAAGTCTGAAATTGCAGAAGAAGTAAAGCAACTGACAGCTAACGGTGGTAAACAACCCCATTTGGCGGTAATAATTGTGGGGCACGATGGTGGAAGTGAAACATACGTGGCTCATAAGGTAAAAGCTTGTGAACAAGTGGGATTCAAATCAACACGAGTGGCCTTTGATGAATCTGTGACAGAAGAACTTCTGCTTGCTAAAATTCAGGAGATGAATATAAATTCTGATATTGACGGATTTATAGTTCAGCTTCCACTGCCTCCACATATATCAGAACAAAAGGTGATAGAGGCAATTGATTATCGTAAGGATGTAGATGGCTTTCACCCGGTTAACGTGGGACGTATGTCTATTGGACTTCCTTGCTATGTTTCCGCTACACCATCGGGTATTATGGAGTTGTTTCGTCGTTACCAAATACCTACTCAGGGTAAAAACTGTGTAGTAATAGGGCGTTCGAATATTGTTGGAAAGCCGGTAGCAACTCTTATGATGCAGAAAGGTAATCCCGGTGATGCTACTGTTACAGTTTGTCATAGTCGTACAAAAAACCTGAAAGAAATCTGTCGGAATGCTGATATTATAATTGCAGCACTCGGATCTCCTGAGTTTTTAAAAGAAGATATGGTGAAAGAAGGAGCAGTTGTGGTTGATGTTGGAACTACTCGTGTTCCTGATACAAGCTCAAAAACCGGTACACGATTGAAAGGTGATGTGGATTTTAAACAAGTAGCCCCTCATTGTTCATTCATTACACCTGTACCAGGTGGTGTAGGCCCAATGACCATTATTTCTTTACTCAGGAATACCCTGGCGGCTGCCAGGAAAGAAATATACTAATAAATAATTAATCTGGTCGATGCATAGTTTCTACGTTCCGGATATAACTGCAGGAGTGCTGCCAGAGGAAGAATCTCTACACGCAGCAAAAGTGCTTCGCCTTAAAGAAGGTGACTTAGTTGTGTTGTTGGATGGGAAAGGGGGAGTTTACGAAGCAGAGATTACTATCCCTCATCCTAAAAAATGTGGTTTCCTGATTTGTAAAACTGAACAAAGAACCAGTGGACGTGACTATCGGCTTCACGTGGCTATAGCCCCTACAAAAAATATTGATCGATTTGAATGGTTCATCGAGAAAGCAGTGGAGATTGGAGTAGATGAAATTAGTCCAATACTATGTCGATACTCTGAGCGCAAGCAATTAAAACCTGAACGTGTTGAGAAAATCATGATAGCAGCCTCTAAACAATCCATTCAATCCGTTTTTCCAATTCTTCATCCTCTAACCACGTTTAGCGAGCTGATTACTTCGTCAAAGGAGAGCTTGAAATGTATTGCACATTGTTATCCGCAGGATAAGACTGAGCTAAAGGTGGCTTTAAAAGGTCAGCAAGATTTGTTGATTCTAATCGGACCGGAGGGTGATTTTAGTCAGGAAGAGGTTGAAGCAGCAATTGGTAAAGGTTTTATACCGGTTAGTTTAAGTAATAGTCGACTGAGAACTGAAACAGCCGGATTAATGGTATGTGCAACAGCTGCTCTGTGTAAGTAAATTGCTATAATACAATTGCCTTGTTAGTACGCTTGACAGTATACTAACAAGGCTTTTTATTTCTATGACTTCGATCGCTTCTCAAGCATTTCTTTAACAAGGGTAGGAATTTCAACCGGACGTCGGGCTACAGGAACGCCAATGGCTTCGAATGCAGCAATCTTTTCTGCAGCTGTTCCGCTACCACTGGAGATAATTGCTCCTGCATGTCCCATACGTTTACCCGGAGGAGCTGTCTGGCCTGCTATAAAAGCAACTACCGGTTTGGTGATATGTTCTTTTATATATTGAGCTGCCCGTTCTTCTGCATCACCACCAATTTCACCAATTAAAACGATTGCATCTGTTTCAGGGTCGTCTTCAAAGAGTTGTAAAAGTTCCTGATAGTACAATCCTGCCACTGGGTCACCGCCAATTCCGACACAGGTACTTTGACCAATACCATGAGTTGTGAGTTGATTTACCATTTCGTAAGTAAGGGTTCCACTACGGCTCATAAGTCCTACGTTACCCTTCAGAAATATGTTGGCCGGAAGAATTCCGACAAGGGCTTCACCGGGAGTAATTAAACCCGGACAATTAGCTCCGATTAGTTTTACCCCCTTTTTCTTCAGGTAATTTGTTGCTTTAACCATGTCAAGGGTAGGAACACCTTCAGAAATGCAAATTACTAGTTCAACGCCGGCTTCACCAGCTTCAAGTATAGCATCGCCAGCCAGAGGAGCCGGGACGAAAATTATTGAAGTGTTAGCATTTGTAGCCTTAACAGCTTCTTCGACTGTGTTAAAGACGGGTATGCCTTCTACTGTCAGTCCTCCTTTTCCGGGAGATACCCCGGCAACGATATTAGTGCCATAGGCTTTCATTTTGGAAGTGTGGAAACTTCCATCGCGTCCGGTAATGCCTTGTACAACCAGATGTGTTTTATTGTTTACTAAAATACTCATGTTCTTAGAATTTAATGGTTTGTTATCTACTTACTGACAAGCGGCACATAAACGGATGGCTTCCTGAGCGGCTTCACTCATCGTATTAACAACCGGTAAATTTGCTTCCTTTATTATTTCAAGTCCCTGACGCGCATTGGTCCCCGATAGGCGAACAACAATCGGGATATCTACTTTCATCTGATCCAGGGCTGTAACCAGACCTCTGGCCACATCATCACAGCGGGTAATCCCACCAAAGATATTAATCATTACTACTTTCACGTTTTTGTCGGATAGTAATAAGTTCATGGCATCAACAACCTTTTGGGGATTGGAACTTCCACCAATGTCAAGAAAATTAGCAGGTTGTCCTCCAAAATATTTTACAAGGTCCATTGTGGCCATTGCTAATCCTGCACCGTTAACCATGCAACCGATAGTGCCATCAAGGCGAATATACGATAAACCTTTATCTTTTGCTTCAAGTTCCTTTACTTCATCTTCATCAGGTTCGTTGAGAGCTTCAATTTCCGGTTGACGAAAGAGTGCGTTGTCGTCAAAATTCATTTTACCATCCAGAGCCAGTAAGTTGCCTTCATCGGTTACTACTAAAGGATTTATTTCCACTAATGAGGCATCAGTGTCAATGAAGATTTGATATAACTTGATGAACAAGTCCACTGCTTGTTTTACTAATGAGAAGTCGTTGAAGAGTTTGAAAGCTATTTTACGTGCCATAAATGGCGACATACCCAGGTCTGGATCAATTATAAATTTATGGATAGCATTAGGGTTAACTTTCGCAACTTCTTCAATTTCCACACCTCCTTCGCTGCTAGCCATAAAGATGACTGATTTAGTATTGCGGTCGATGGTGAGACCGACATAATATTCTGCATTAAACCTGATGCCTTCCGCAACTAAAACTTTTTCAACTGTTAGTCCTTTGATGTTCATTCCCAGGATTTGTTCACCCGCTGCACGGGCTTCATCAATGGAACGAGCGAGTTTAACTCCTCCGGCTTTTCCACGTCCTCCCACCAGCACCTGAGCTTTTACTACCACCGGCATGTCGAAACCAGATGCGGTTTTTACAACTTCATCAACGGTATAGCACACATTTTCAGTGGTAATAGGAATGGCATAGCGCGAGAAAATTTCTTTTGCCTGATATTCGTGAATCTTCATGTGTATGTGTTTTTAAATTATATAACTATCTGTAACAGGTACAAGCAGGTCAAAAGTAAAAATATTTTCTATCTAAACCAATACATAGTTGATATTTATACCTAATTTATTTCTTTCGATAGTCCATACAGGTTATATCAGCCGGATTTCTGGCTGTTTTGTATTTCATCATGAATTCTTTTTTAACATCGCAGCCAGAACAGTCGCCACACGGACCTGAGTTTTTCTTTTGGAGCGAGCGAATAACTGAATAAACAGTATAGGCCACGGCACCTGCAATGATGACTATGACTATTATTTCCTGTATCATACCTTCTTAATTTATGATCAGGCAAAGGGGTAAATGACAGGTAACTTATCAGTTCCGGGCTTCAAGCAGGACTACGTTCTCAACGTGATGAGTATGGGGAAACATATCCACCGGTTGAACACGCGTTACAAAGTATGCATTATTCAGCAAGCTAAGATCACGGGCCTGCGTGGCCGGGTTACAGCTCACGTACACAATTCGCCTTGGTGCGGCAAAAAGAATTGCATCAATCACGTCATTGTGCATTCCGGCTCTCGGTGGGTCAGTAATAATTACGTCCGGTCGACCGTGTTGCAAAATGAAGCTTTCGTTCAGTATATCTTTCATGTCGCCTGCGTAAAACAAAGTATTCTGTATATTGTTCAGTGATGAATTAAGTACTGCGTCATCAATAGCTTCAGGAACATACTCTATTCCAATTACTTGGCGTGCCTGACGCGCTATGAAATTTGCAATAGTACCGGTTCCGGTGTACAAATCGTACACTAGTTCTGTTCCGGTCAGTCCAGCAAATTCTCGTGCTACTTTATATAAGGTATATGCCTGTTCCGAATTTGTCTGGTAAAAACTCTTAGGCCCTATCTTAAATTTCAGGCCTTCCATTTCCTCGTAAATGCAATCTGTGCCTTTGTATAGTACAATTTCCTGATCTGTAATTGTGTCGTTTGCTTTTGAATTGATTACGTAAAGTAAGGAGGTGATCTGGGGGAATCGAAGTGCAAGATGATTTAGCAAGGCTGTTCTGACTTCATCGTCCTCGTGAAAGAAAACCATAATTAACATTAACTCACCTGTTGAAGTAGTACGTACAATCATGGTACGTAATAAACCTTCCTGCTTTCGTAAATCAAAGAATGAAAGAGTATGTTTCTCTGCATATGTTCGAATTTCGTTTCGCAACTGATTAGATATATCATCCTGTAACCAACATTTGTGTATGTCCAGAACTTTGTCGAACATGCCAGGAATATGAAATCCTACTCCGTTCATATTTTCCGCTAAACCAGAATCCATTTGTTCAGTTGTTAACCATTTTTTGTTAGAAAAGGTGAACTCAAGTTTATTTCGGTAGAATTCAGTTTTAACAGATCCAAGAATGGGTTGAATCTCCGGAAGTTCAATTTTACCGATCCTTACAAGGTTATCGGATACTTGTTGTTGTTTGTAAGCCAGTTGATCGGCATAAGGGAGCATTTGCCACTTACATCCTCCACATATTCCGAAATGTTCACAAACTGGTTGGATACGTTGGGGAGAATAGGAATGAAACCGGATGGCTCGCGCTTCCAGATAAGCACTCTTCTTTTTAGTTACTTGTAAGTCAACTACATCACCGGGAATAACGTGGGGTACAAAAACCACTTTATCGTTATAACGGGTAAGTGCTTTTCCTTCAGCGGCTATATCAGTTATGGTAATGTGTTCAATAATTGGATGGGGCTTTGATTTTCGTACCATTTCGTATTTTTGTTCTTTTTTTGGCAAAGATAATTAAAAACAAGTCGTTATTAGTTGGAATTTTCAGTTTAACCTAAACAATTATCAGTGAAAGCTGTTTTAGGAATGAAGATAATTAGTTTATTTTTTGTAAATTTGCATTTGAAAACGGAGTAAGAATATACTTTTTCAGTCTGATTGACAGTACTCCCTTTAAAAAGAAAATATTAATATCAATTTTTTAATTCGAAACGTTATGAAGAAGTTTTTAAGTGTGTTATTGTTTGCCGTGATGGTTGTAGCTGCTACAGCTCAAACTTCAACAAAAGTTTCCCGCGACGAAGTATCAAAATTATCTATCGCTGTTAAAGCCGGCCTTACGTATGATTTAGTACTTCCCCAGGGTGATTTTGTTGAAAGTTTAGGTACTTTGCTGCCAGGTATTTCTCTTGATTACACATTCAATCCGATTTTTGGGATGGGTGCAGATCTGAGTTTCCTGAATTACAAACGTTCTATTGACCAGGGAAAGACAATGGATGCAACTGTTTACAGTGCTGTAAACTTATCAAATTTGTTTGCTCCTGTTCGTACAGGTTTCTGGAAGAAAGTGAATTTCTACGGAAATCTTGGTGGAGGTCTTGGCTGGTATTCATATACCACTAACGCTGGTGCATCTAACGATGCCGTATCTCCACTTATGTTATACGGTTTGTTGGCTGAATATTCTATAAACAGAAAGTTTGCTGTTGGCTTGGAAGGTCAGTATCGTTACTACATGGATTTTAAAGAAAATCCGGGTGTAGCTCCTATCAATGGTTTAGGTGTGGATGGTGCTGTTGCAGCAGTAAGTCTTCGTTACAAATTTGGTAGCAAAGACAAAATGCATACCCGCGATATGAGCATGTCTGATTTCTATCCTTCACCAGTGAAATTGCTCGCTGATGAAATTAGAGCTGAAAATGCTGAATTGATGCGTGAATTAGATGCTCTTAAGGCTGATAATGATAAAGTTCGCAAAAGCCTCGATAAGCTTTCGGATGATGTTACAAGCGTAAAAGCTCAGATGGAAGAAACCAAACAAGCTGCTGCAAAATTAGCTGCTGCTCAGAATAGCAAGGATTTTGATTTGCCTGAAGTTTTGTTTGAATTCCAGACTAATAAATTAACTAATGAATCAAAAGCAATTGTTGATAACGTAGTTAGTGTTCTTAAGAACAATGTATTTAATTCAGTAGTTCTTTCCGGACATGCTGATAATATCGGTTCTGACGCATACAACCAGAGTCTTGGTTTGAGACGTGCAAATGCTGTTAAAGAGATCCTTACTTCGAATGGTATACCTGCTGCAAAAATTGAAACAGTAAGTTTCGGAGAAACACAGCCTGTTGCACCAAATAATACTCCGGAAGGTCGTCAGCTCAATCGCCGTGTTGAATTTGACGTAAAACGCTGATAGCATTTGTTGCCGGTGTTGTTAATTATTCCGGATAACAACTGAATATATAAAACGCAAAGTAGTCTAATATCACTACTTTGCGTTTTTTGTTTTTGAAAATGCAAAATGCAAAATAATCGGAAATTATTTTTGATAAACCGATAGAAATTAGTAATTTTGCGGTTGAAAAAGAAACTCAATTTTAAACAATAAATAAAATGATTAAAGTAGGTATCAATGGTTTTGGCCGTATCGGACGTTTAGTGTTCCGTGCAGCTCAAGAAAGAAACGATGTTCAGGTCGTTGCTGTTAACGATCCTTTTCTGGATCTGAATTATCTGGTTTACATGTTACAGTATGATACTGTTCATGGAAGATTCCAGGGTACTGCCGAAGTTAAAGATGGTAAATTGGTTGTTAACGGAAAAGAAGTAGCATTCTTTGCTGAAAAAGATCCTGCCAATATCGGATGGGGTGCAGCTGGTGCTGACTATGTAGTTGAATCAACAGGTGTTTTCACCACTATCGATAAAGCAAAAGCTCACCTTGCAGGTGGTGCAAAGAAAGTTGTTATCTCAGCTCCTTCCAATGATGCTCCTATGTTTGTTTGTGGTGTTAACCTCGACGCTTATACTAACGATATGGATATCGTTTCGAATGCTTCTTGTACTACAAACTGTCTTGCGCCGTTAGCAAAGGTAATCAACGATAACTTTGGAATTGTTGAAGGTCTTATGACTACAGTACATGCTGCTACTAATACCCAGAAAACAGTTGATGCTCCATCAAGCAAAGACTGGAGAGGTGGACGTTCTATCCTTGGAAACATCATTCCTTCATCTACCGGTGCTGCTAAGGCTGTTGGTAAAGTTATTCCTGCATTGAATGGAAAACTAACCGGAATGGCATTCCGTGTTCCGACTGCTGATGTTTCTGTAGTTGACCTGACAGTACGTTTGGAAAAATCTGCTTCTTACGATGAGATCAAAGCTGCTATTAAGGCTGCTTCTGAAAATGAAATGAAAGGTATTCTCGGATACACTGAAGATTCAGTAGTTTCTTCTGACTTCATTCACGAATCACGTACATCAGTATTTGATGCAGGTGCAGGTATCGCTCTGAATGGTAACTTTGTTAAGCTGGTTAGCTGGTATGACAATGAGTGGGGATATTCTTCAAAAGTTTTAGATTTGATTGTTCATATGGACTCAGTAAAATAATAAAAAAGCTCCGGGAAACCGGAGCTTTTTTTATGGTTATAGTTTTATTGACCATGCTAAACCTAAAACGTAATCATCGATCCAGTCAGATATTGCATAATAGTTTGGACCTGGAACTACTTGCTCTTCGGCACCACGTTCGTGCGAATATATTCCATATAGTTCTACTTTGTGTCTTTTGTTAATTTTATATTCGATACCAGCAGTGTACCGGATCTTAGAAAAAAACTGATTCTTTACACTGAAATCGGATTGATCACTGTTGTAAAAACGAATTTCTTCCGGATCATTTAAAAGAAAGTAGGTTTCGATTGATACGTAAGGTTCCCAATCACTGTCCTTAGTTCCGTATGACACTTTCAATCTGTTTCTCCAAACATATTCTGGATTTATTCGATTAGTGTTAATGCTTCCATCTTCCTTTAATCTGTTTCTGTCATCTTATAAGGTGGTCTGTGCTCTCTCCCTAAACTGAAACCCAAAATCTCCCAACTTAAATTTCCAGCTGGCTTGTGCATTGAAACGATGTCGGTTTTGAAAGAAATCAGTCCTGATTGAATCATCACTGAATTTATAGTCATCATCAACATTCATCCAGCTATATGAGAGTCCAAGTTTTAAATTCTTAAAAAATTCATAATCCGTACCTATTTGTATTCCAATACGATCCCGGTCAGTAGTAAATCCGATCGTTCTCAGTTCAATTTCGCCTCCAACTGACCACTTTTTTGTCAGGTCTTTTTCAGCTGATATGGAAGTCCAGATTCCTCCGGGTTCGCTTTCTTGTGCCGACAAATGGATTGAAAGACATAAAAAAGCTAACAGGTAAAGCTTATTTTTCATAGTAGTAAATGTTTATTTTAGCGATATCTTTCAGATAATCAATTTCTTCAATGGATACCCTATGGATTTCCAAACCAGTTCTTTTTCGAAGAAGTTCAATCAATTGTTCCTCTTTGTCCGGTTGAATCATTGTGATGTCTTCAAATCGAATCATTTTTACTGATTCACGTTTTCGTAATAATTGTGTATCCATTAAGAAGGTCACCAAAAAGATAAGTGAACCCAGAATCGCCTGCTCGTATACTCTCATCTGAATTGCATTTAATAATCCAACTACTATGAATATAAACAGATAAGTCATATCTTTCATATTAATACTCATAGTACGGTATCGAAGCATTGAAAATACAGCAAACAAACCAAAGGCCGCTCCCATTGAAATTTTAACAACGTTGAACACATATGTGAGCATGAAAATTCCTACATTAAACATTACAAACGTAAATACGGTATCCATACGTTTGTAATTTGGATAGTAGATAAAAGCGATGATCATAAACATCAATGCGAGGTTCATGCCAAGACTAATGAAGAAACGACCGCTGATTTCTACTTCTTCTCCCTTTTTCTTAACTGGTCCCGCCAATTCATCCACTTTCTCCATTTCACTTGTACTATTTACCGTATCGTTGTTGGTGAAAACTGAGAATGCCTGATCCTGAGTGTTGATGTCGGAACATGCGGGAAAGGTGGTTAAACCTATAATCAACAGAATGAGTAAATGGGAAAAATTACGCCGAAGCGTTGCATAATTTCTTAACATGTAGTAATTTGATTTTAAAGTTATTAGTTTTTACGTTGGTTGCTAAACTTGCTATACCCAGGCAGTATTTACTTATTGAAATGTCTTTAATTCGGAGTTCATTCATTAGATGAATGAAGTTGGAAGCTCCACTTTTGTCTTGTTTCACCTCAGCAATAATCATATTCGGAAAGGATATCATCTTATCTCCCAATTTATAAGACAGACCGGTGTCGATAGTTACACGCTCTTTTAAGTCGTTACTGACAAGAGTTATGCGACTGTAAAAAACTTGAATTGATTCCTGCAATTGTTCTTTTTTGTAAGGTGAACGCTTATTAAGTAGCAGCTCTGCATCGTCGATTATATCATAATGATTATGCGGGAGTAATACTCTTTTCTTAATCGTACGTCCTTTGTTGGTTTTGAACTTTACTTCAAAAAAATGTAAACCAGAGTCAAGATATGTTCTGAAACGCACCTTGTAGCGGTTTAACTTTTTATTGTGGTGCTTCGTATACATTTCATATTCCGGGGTATCGAAATAATGTGTTTCGTACCGTGCAAATCGCAACTCATCAATTTCCAGAATCTTGTAATTCGTAAGGAGGCGTTTAAGAATTCCATTTAGTCGATAGGAAGGAAATGTGTATTTTCGATCCATCCGATCGAGTAATTTGACTGAATTCATTTCATCCAGCGAGATTGGTGGAAAGAGTGAAAGTATGGGTGAAGATGGTATCACTGAAATAAAAGATTCGCAGGTTTGTAATAAAAATTTAATAGAACGGCAAATATAACTAAAAAGAACGTTATTATAGTGAATCATGCTTCATTTGTTAATTATTGAACTCATTTGAGATAGTTTTACTCCAATTGCAATTTTCTTAATCTAACAAACCTTGTCAAACCTGGTGAAAAATACCTACTTATGGGGATGTGATATCATGGGTATTAGTGTTATTTTTGCGTGTTGTAAGTCTTACTCTGTAAGTAAATACTAGAGTAAATGACTTTTCATGATTTTAAAAAGACAAAATGGACGAAAAACATACTTTTTTATCAGATATTAAAACTGGCGAAACCGCAATTATTACAAAAGTGCTTGGTCGTGGGGCCTTCCGTAAGCGAATTACCGAGATGGGTTTTGTAAAAGGAAAGAAGGTTACCGTTATAAAGAGTGCGCCTTTGCTTGATCCTATTGAATATGAAATTATGGGTTATAAAGTCTCTCTTCGGAGAAGTGAGGCTGAATTGGTTGAAGTTTTAACTGCAGGTGACACAACTTATACTGATCTCGATTTTAATGGAACAATCGATGAAGAAGGGCTCAAAATATCTGCTATTGAAAAGGGCAAAATAATTAATGTGGCATTGGTCGGTAACCCAAATTGTGGCAAAACAACATTGTTCAATTATGCTTCCGGATCACATGAACGTGTCGGCAACTATAGTGGGGTAACTGTTGACGCGAAGACAGCCCGGTTTAAGCAAGATGGGTATACTTTTAATATAGTAGATTTACCGGGCACCTATTCAATTACTGAGTATTCGCCGGAAGAACTATACGTACGTACTCAGATACTTGAAAAAATGCCTGATATAGTCATTAACGTGGTGGATGCGTCTAATCTGGAGAGAAATCTGTTTCTCACAACACAGCTTATTGATATGAATATCAAGGTTGTGATTGCATTGAACATGTACGACGAACTAAAAAAACAGGGTGCTAAATTTGATTATGAAGGATTAGGAAAAATGATAGGGATTCCTATTGTCCCAACTGTAGCTTCAAAGGGGAAGGGTATTCAAAAGTTATTTTCCAAGCTAATTGAGGTTTACGAAGATCGCGATCCTGTAGTACGTCATATTCATATTAATTACGGAACATTAATTGAGAAAAGCATACGGGATGTTCAGGATTCTATTTGGAAAAATCCCTCGTTGACCGACCGTATCTCATCCCGGTTTATCGCAATTAAGTTATTGGAACAAGACAAACCAATCCGTGAGAAACTGAAAAGTTTACAAAATTACAAGGAAATAAAACAAACAGTTAAACAGAATATTAAATTCCTTGAAGACGAATATGGAGAAAGTTCTGAAACCATTCTCACAGATGCAAAATATGGCTTTATAAGTGGGGCGTTACGTGAAACCTACCGGGAGTCGAAGAAAGAAAAAAGGGTAATACGTGAATTAGATGATTTGTTAACACACAGGTACTGGGGATTTCCTTTATTTCTTCTTTTTATGTGGGTTATGTTTCAGGCTACCTTTACTGTTGGAAGTTATCCCATGGAATGGATTGATGCAGGAGTTGGTTTGCTGAGTGAAGCTGTTAGTAATCTTATGACTGATGGACCATTACGTGACTTGTTAGTAGATGGTGTAATTGGTGGAGTAGGAGGTGTTATTATTTTCCTGCCAAATATATTAATTCTGTTTTTCTTTATATCGTTGATGGAAGACTCGGGATATATGGCAAGGGCTTCGTTTATGATGGACAAACTTATGCATAAGATAGGTTTGCATGGAAAGTCTTTCATCCCTCTCATCATGGGTTTTGGTTGTAACGTTCCTGCAATAATGGCTACACGCACACTTGATAATCGAAAAGATCGTATTTTAACGATGATAATTACGCCGTTCATGTCGTGTAGTGCCCGATTACCAGTGTATGTTTTGCTAATCTCTGCTGTTTTCCCAAATAATCAGGGGCTTGTGTTGTTTGCTATCTATTTTACGGGCATTTTATTAGCTATTTTTACAGCATTGATAATGAAGAAGGTGGCGTTTGCAAAGAAAACCGTTCCCTTTGTGATGGAACTTCCACCCTATCGTATCCCAACGCTCCGAAATACAAGTCTGCACATGTGGCACAAAGCACAACAATACCTTAAAAAGATGGGTACTGTTATATTGGTCGCTTCTGTGCTAATTTGGGCCCTGGGCTATTATCCCCGAAATACAGAGTTCTCCACCGATTATTCTGCGTTAATAGCTGCGGTGGAGGCAGATACTCTTTTAACTCAACAGCAACGCTCAGAACAATTGAATGGATTTGTAATTAGTATGGAGTCTGAGCGTCAGGAACAATCTTATATCGGTCGTATGGGGCATGCAATTGAACCGGTTATCCGGCCTTTGGGCTTTGACTGGAAAATGGGAGTAAGCATACTTACCGGACTGGCAGCCAAAGAAATTGTAGTTAGTACTATGGGTGTACTCTATCAGGCTGATACAAATGCCGATGAATCGTCAGAAACCCTCAAACAAAAGATTAGGGAGCAAAAACATCACTCAGGTACCTTGAAGGGACAAGCTGTTTTTACACCACTTGTGAGTATAGCCTTTATGCTTTTTATATTAATTTATTTTCCTTGTGTGGCAGTAATTGCTGCTATTCGGAAAGAGGCAAACTGGGGTTGGGCTATCTTTACTATGGTTTATACTACCGGCTTGGCCTGGATAGTTTCATTTTTAGCATTCCAGATTGGTAGTTTGTTCTGAAAAAAATACTTAACTTTGCCGTCATCATTTTTTAATAACCCAACGACTGATATGGCGGTTCTTGTTAAAGAGGTTGTTTCATCAAAAGAACTAAAGAAATTCATCAGGTTCGGAATTTCAATGTATCAAGATTGTCAATTTGCGGCTCCACCCCTGCTGCTTGATGATTTATTGAACCTGACGCGTGGAAAAAATCCGGCGTTGGAATTTTGTGATGCTATATATTTCCTTGCTTTAAAGGATGGAAAAGTGGCCGGCAGAATAGCGGGTATTATTAACCCTGTGGCCAATGAGACCTGGAATCATCGAAACGCACGTTTTGGATGGGTAGATTTTATTGACGATGCTGAAGTCGTGGATGCATTATTCGATGCTGTTGAAAATTGGGCTAGGGAGAAGGGAATGGAAGCGTTGGAAGGTCCTCTGGGATTTACTGATTTTGATAAAGAAGGTGCTCTTATCGAGGGGTATGACCAGGTTGCGACACTTGCCACAATCTACAATTACCCCTATTACATTGATCATTATATTCGCAGGGGCTTTGTTAAGGCGGCCGATTGGAACGAATACAGAATAACAGTGCCGGAAGTATTCCCGGAACGCTATATGCGAATTGCAGGAATTGTAAAACAGAAATATGAACTTGAAATTGTAAAAGCCCGTTCCAAGAAACATCTTATTTCGGGTTATGGGACTAAAATTTTTGATTTACTTAACGACACCTACAAGGATTTATATGGTTTCTCACGATTAAATGATGACCAAATAAAGTTTTACATAAAACTTTATTTTAGTTTTTTTCGATTAGATACTGTAGTGGTTGTAGTTAATAAAGAAGATGATGTTGTTGCTTTGGGGATTGGAATGCCTAGCTTTACAAAAGCCCTGCAAAAGGCCAAAGGTCGCTTGTTCCCATTAGGCTGGTGGTATATGCTGCGCTCACTCTATAAAAATGATACGATCGACCTTTACCTGATGGCAGTTCATCCCGACTACCAGGGCAAGGGAGTAAACTCGATGTTATTTGCTCATATGATGCCAATAGCTGCCAGAAACGGTTATAAATTTTCAGAATCAAACCCTGAATTGGAAACGAATACTAAAATGTCATCGCAATGGGATTCGTTTGAGTATTCGCAGCATAAAAAGCGAAGAGTGTTTATCAAGAGCATTTAAAAAGAAAGATGTGATTAGGAAAATTGATTTTTTAGTTATTGGAAGTGGTATTGCAGGCATAAGTTTTGCTCTTAAAGCTTCCCGATATGGTAAAGTAGCACTTATCAGCAAGTCCCAACTTGATGATACTAATACAGCCTATGCTCAAGGTGGAATTGCTTCGGTGACCTACGAACCTGATACCTTTGACAAACATATTAAGGATACCCTTATAGCAGGTGATGGCCATTGTGATATAGCGGCAGTTGAAAAAGTTATACGTGAAGCTCCCGAACAAATTGACGAGTTGTTGAAATGGGGGATAGACTTTGATCGTGATGATCAGGGGAAGTTTGATTTACACAAAGAGGGGGGACATAGTGAATTCCGGATTCTACATCATAAAGACAATACCGGTTACGAAATACAACAAAGTCTTATTCGCAAGCTAAGATCTGATCCTAACATTGAAATATACGAGAATCATTTTGCCGTTGAGATTCTGACACAGCATCACCTCGGAGAGATTGTAACTCAACATACACCGGGTGTGGAATGTTATGGGGCTTATGTGCTGGATCAGCAGACCAATCACATCCATACTTTTTTAGCAAGAATTACAATGCTGTCGACAGGGGGTATCGGAAATGTATATGCCACTACCACCAATCCGTCTATTGCAACCGGTGATGGTATTGCCATGGTGCACAGAGCCAGGGGTGTAATTCGGGATATGGAGTTTGTACAATTTCACCCTACAGCATTATTTCAACCGGGTGTCCGTCCAAATTTCCTTATTACAGAAGCTATTCGCGGATATGGTGCAGTATTACGGTGTCAGGATGGTCGTGAGTTCATGCAGAAATACGATGAGCGGGGATCATTAGCGCCCCGCGACATAGTGGCCAGGGCCATTGATAATGAAATGAAAACAAGGGGGCATGATTATGTATTTCTGGATGTAACGCACAAAGATCCGGATGAGACCAGAGAACATTTTCCCAACATCTACAAAAAATGCCTTGAACTCGGTATTGATATTACAAAAGACTATATACCAGTGTGTCCCACACAGCACTATTTGTGCGGTGGCGTGGTGGTTGACCTAAATGCGCGTACCTCAATAAAACAATTATACGCTGCAGGTGAATGTTCGTGTACAGGTTTGCATGGTGCTAACCGATTAGCTTCGAATTCCCTTATTGAGGCAATTGTTTATGCTGATGCTGCAGTCAAAGATGCTGTTAAAATACTTGAAACTATCCGTTTTAATGAGCATATTCCTCAATGGGATGACGAGGGTACCAGTCTTCCTGAAGAAATGGTTCTAATCACTCAAAGCTTCCGTGAAGTAGAACAAATAATGAATAGTTATGTGGGTATTGTGCGCTCTAACCTGCGTTTGAAAAGAGCGATGAGTCGTCTGGAGATACTTTTTCGTGAAACCGAGGATTTGTTCGACCGATCAGTAGTTTCAAGGGAGATCTGTGAATTGAGAAATGTTATCAGTGTAGCTTATCTGATTATTAAACATGCCCTTCGTCGTAAGGAAAGCAGAGGACTGCACTATACAGTTGATTATCCTAAAAGAATGTCATAAAGATACAAGGAAATGATAATACGCATTCTGTTACTAGTAGGAGTCCTTCTCTTTTTGCTACCTGACTTGCCTGAGTTAACAGCTCAGAATGAAAAGGCCGGACCTGCAGTAATTAGGGTTGAAAAGCCGGTTAAAGCGGATGAAGCTGCTGCTAATATTATTGTAGCTGATGGTTTCAGTTATTACACTACTCAGAATGGTCTTTACCTTATATTTCCTAAAACGAATAATAACGTTAAACTGGTTGCCCTTACAGGACAGGTGATTTGGAGTGGAGAGCTGGTATCTGGTCGGTTTTACATCCCGACTGGCCGGGGCATCTATTTTTTGAAAGTGAATGATAAAAGTTATAAAGTAAGTTGTAAGTGATATGATAAAACACATTGTTTTTTTTGGAATTGCAGATGAATTCGAAGGAAGGTCAAAAGCTGAATTATGTTCAAAGATTAAGGCAGACCTGGAAGAACTGAAGGGTATGATTCCGGAACTTAACCATATCGAAGTAGGTATTAATCACCCGGAAGCTCCTGCAGGTAACTTTGATTTGGCTTTGTATTCAGAGTTTGATTCTATGGATGCTCTGAATATATATCAGGTTCATCCTGAACATCAACGGGTAGCTTCATTTATTGGTAAAGTGAAAGTGTCACGTGCCTGTGTCGATTACGAACTGTAATC
>JAQUYE010000018.1 GCA_028691965.1 Paludibacter sp.
TCCGCCATTTTACGTACCAAACGTTGTATCCCTCTTTTCTCCAACCTGAGATGTTGTTCTTTTGACAGACTTACCGTGCTTAGCGGGAGCTGAAGTGAATGGTTCGCAAAAACCTGTATCAGATTGCGATAATACGCCATGCCTGAATTTCCCCTGGAGAAGTGTTCGATGGATATATCGTACATAACGTAATTCTGAAATCCGGCTGCTGCTGCCTGAATACAACTGTCAAAATCATAGCCATGAAATCCGGTAAGAGATGTATCGAACCGAATCACCTCCATAAGAGAGCGTGGCATACACAATACAACACCATCCAGCATGATTACGGGAGCTTTCGAAGCCTGAAAGTCTTCGGGACGATGCTTAATCTTCCTTTTTTGTCCGTTTTTACCGGATTGAATCAGGTGAATATAGGGCAGGCTCACTGTCCACGAAGCCGGCACACGAACCAGGGTGTCGCGTCCTCCTATACCACAGATACCTGTTCCGGGAGTAGAGAGATGATTAATCAGCAGCAGTCCCCAGTTTTCGGTGTGAAATAAGATATCGTCGTGCAGAAAAGCCAGGTAAGGAGCTTTGCTTTCTTCGTAGCCTTTCTGGTAGGCTTCGAAAATAGAATAGTTACCCTCCGAATTATCAATTACAACTAACTCATAGCTGCATCCGATTGTTTGTTTGATGTTAGTAAGTAGTTGTTCGGGTAGTTGGTGAGCCCTCGAACAGAATATAAGCGATAGTTCAGGGTCCATTATTGCCGTACTTTAAAAAACTTAGAAATAAAAGGCACTTTGTGCAAGGGGAAATCTCTTTTTATTACGATGAAAACGAAGATGATAAGGAGAACGGTATTCATCCCCAGCTGAAGTGCTGTATGAGGTAGTTCGATTAGCAGGCTTACACCAAACATTCCCAGTGCCAGAAGTGTGTAAAAACCGATGCTTTTAAGATCGTACTGTATGGGCATGTGTTTTTGTCCGAGGTAGTAAGAAATTACCATCATCACCAAATAGCAGGCAAACGAAGCCCAGGCAGAAGCCATATAGCTGAACACGGGAACGAATACAATATTAATAGCAAGTGTGATTGCTGTTCCGAGTATAGATATCCAGGCACCGTAATGTGTTTTATCGGTTAGCTTGTACCATAGGGAGAGGTTAAAGAATACCCCCTGAAAGATGTATGACATCAGAACGATAGGGATTACCCGCATACCAACCCGATAATCACTACGGATAAGATATTGAAGCAGGTCCATATAGAATACCATTCCCAAAAAAATCATCCAGGAGAAAATAACGAAAAACTTCATAGCGTCGGCATAGGCAGCCTTACTGTTTTTATCCTTATGTTGCGCAAAGATGAAAGGTTCGTATGCGTAGCGAAAGGCCTGTGTGAACATCATCATTACCATTGATATTTTAAAACAGGCCGAATAGATACCCAGTTCAGAGATTGCTTTATCCGGGTCGTCCATCAGGTAAGGGAAAATAATTTTATCAAGGGTCTGATTCATAATGCCTGCTATCCCCAGTACCATAAGTGGCAGTGAATAACGAAGGATTTGTTTTAACAGGCTACCGTCAAAGGTAAAACGGGCTTTTCGTACTTCAGGAAGCAGGGCCAGGGTCACCACTATTGTCTGAATTACATTGGCTACCAGTACATAACCAACTCCATAATCGGGTTGATAGAACCAGCTAATCAAACCGGGGTTATGCTTGAATATCCAGGGGCACAGCACTAAAAAGAAAATATTGAAAAAGATATTGATGATGATCATCATCAACTTCAGTCCGGCAAATTTAATGGGACGATTCTGAAAGCGGAGCCAGGCAAAGGCGATCGAGCCAAAAGCATCCATGGCGATTATTATGCCTAACATGGCAATATACTCCGGATGTTGTCCGTAGCCAAGCGTAGTGGCGATGGGGTTGGCAAACACAACGGTCACCAACGCAAACAAAAAAGAAGTAAAGCCTACTGATAGCAGGGTGTTCCCGTATACAAGTGGGGCCTGTTCTCTGTTTTTATTAGCAAACCTGAAAAAGCCGGTTTCCATTCCGTAGGTCGTTATTACCAATAGCAAAGCCGACCATGCATAGAGATTAGCTATCTGACCGTAATCAGCCGATTCGGTAAGTACATAGGTATACATGGGCACCAGCAGCCAGTTCAGGAATTTCCCCAGAATACTGCTTACACCGTAAATAGCTGTGTCTTTTGCCAGACTTTGAAGTTGCTTTTCAGCCATTATATGTTGTGTTAAACAAATCCCTTTTGTTTCTTGAGGTGTTCGTAGGCTTCGTTGATTGCCCTGAACTTATCGGTAGCTGACTTGCGAATGTCTTCGCCCAGGTTTTGTACTTTATCAGGATGGTATTTCATAGCCATACGTCGATAGGCTTTTTTAATATCTTCTACTGTAGCCGTTGGTTCAATCTCAAGTGCTTTAAAGGCCCAGTTCTGGTCTTCGTTTTTAACGAAAGGTGCTTTGAGAGATTCGAAATCAGCCTGCGACATACCGAATACCACAGAAATACGTTGAATCATGCTCAGCTCGGCAGCATTTACGATACCATCGGCATAAGCAATGTCGAACAGCAACCGGATGAGTTGCAGTTTCGATGAATAGTTCATGTATTGATTGATCTGACGGGCCACCTCCAGTTCGTTGATGGGTTGCTCGAGTATTTTCTTCAGCACCTGAAGGGCTTCAAGTGCACCCTGCTCTCCGAAATTAGTAACCAGAAAACGTTTCACCACTGCCAGCTCCGATTTTTGTGCTGTCCCGTCGGCTTTCATTACACATGCCATCATCACGAGCAGACTTGCCTTGAAATCCTGTTCGCCTGTGCGGCGGGTTGAATAGGTTTTTTGCTGCGATTGTGTCACTTCCTGGCCACCAAAGAGTGACCCAACTGCATATCCGATGATAGCTCCGATAGGGCCACCAAAGGCCCATCCGAGTCCGCCACCTATCCATTTAGCAAAATTAGCCATAGTTGAATTGTTATTTAATCATTTTGAATTGTCATTTCGCCTGCGATGCTGACCGACAACCATTTTTTTACTTCCATTGTTGTTTCGTATTCTCCGAGTAAATACATTAATTTAGTTACAATTGCCTCTGTGGTAATGTCATAGGCACTTATTACTCCGGCACTCATCAGGTTCAGACTGGTTTCGTACCTGCCCATTTCCACACTGCCGGTGCTACATTGAGTTCGGTTGACAATAATTAAATCCTTGTCAATAGCCTCTTTGAGTGCGTCGAACAACCATTGATGCCGGGGTGCATTGCCTGCCCCGAAACTTTCAAGTACCACAGCCCTTAACCCATCGATATCCAGGATGGAACGGATTACACGTTCCGATATTCCGGGAAACAGTTTCAGTACAGCAATATTGGGGTTGGTGTTTAACCGAAGTTTTAATTTACTGTCGGGGTCAGGATAATGTATAAAGGATCGGAAATATTTAATATGCACACCTGCTTTTGCAAGCGGAGGGTAATTGT
The DNA here is from genome assembly GCA_028691965.1 of Paludibacter sp. Lineage (GTDB taxonomy): Bacteria > Bacteroidota > Bacteroidia > Bacteroidales > Paludibacteraceae > Paludibacter. The sequence goes on from JAQUYE010000018.1 coordinate 3,521, forward strand.
AGGAGTTAAACGCGTTGAAATGCTCGGCATTCTTCTTTGTAGTGCGGTTACCTCTGAAAAGCGTATCTTCAAAGAAAATGCACACTTCCGGTACGATAGGGTGTCCGTTTTCCTTCGCTGCAGCAATTTCGATGGAGCTTAGCAGATTTTCCTTACCATCTGATCGCATCGACCCGATGGGTAGTTGAGCTCCTGTGAAGATAACCGGCTTGGACAGATTCTCCAGCATAAAGCTCAATGCTGATGCAGAGTATGCCATCGTATCAGTACCATGTAAAATTACAAATCCATCGTATTCATCGTAGTTTTCTTCAATACACAAGGCCATCTTTTCCCAGGTAACCGGATGTACGTCTGATGAGTCGATTAATGGTAAAAAGGGGATGCTTTTAATTCGTATGCCGATTTGCATTAGTTCAGGAAGTAAAACCTGCAGCCGTTCAAAGTCAACCGGACGAAGTGCACCTGTTGCAGGATCTTCCGACATGGAAATTGTTCCTCCTGTAAAAATCAGTAGTACTGCACTTTGTTCTTCCACTCTTAGTAAATTTTGTTATTTAACACGCAAAGATAATCCAATTTATACTTATATTGGCTATTTTTGCCTTTCAAAATATGTGTTGATGATGATAAAAATCCGATTAGTATTGATTGCCCTGCTTGTTGTTGCACCCCTGTTGGCCGGTGAGCCTATAAAGGATTCGGTAGTGCTCGACGAGCAAGTTGTAACCGGTTCACGTTATGTAACCAATAAAAGTGGTGTTCCCTTCTCTGTTTCAAGCATTCAATCGGAAGAAATACAACAAGGTGGCCGCTATAATGTGCTTACCTCCCTGTCGTCATACGTTCCTGGATTTTTTGTGACCGAACGTAATATACTTGGATTTGGCGTGGCAGTCGGGGGCTCTGGTGGTATCTCGATACGGGGTATTGGCAGTACACCCAATACCCAGGTGTTGGTGCTGATCGACGGACACCCTCAGTACCAGGGAATCTTTGGGCATCCGCTGGGGGATGCATATGTTTCGTCGGATGTTGAGAAAGTAGAGGTGATTCGAGGACCCGCTTCAGTGCTTTATGGTTCAAATGCAATGGCAGGAGCAGTAAATATACTTACAAAAAAAGCCGGGAAAGAGGGATTAACCGGTGAAGCTACTGTTGCCTATGGATCGTACAATACACAAAGGTACGGACTGACAACCGGGTTTCGCAGGAATAAGCTGCACGCTTTTATTGCTGCTAATCATGGCCGTACAGATGGTATTCGTGATAATACTGATTTTCGTATTTCAAATGGTTATGCCAAGGTAGGTTACGATATTTCATCGCGCTGGTCGGCCACTGCCGATATAAGTTTGGCCGATTATGTTGCGAATGATAACGGCCCTTTGCATCAACCGGCTCCCTTTCACATTGATATTTTAAGAGGGAAGACAGCTTTGTCGGTTGATAACCGGTACGAAAGCTCAGAAGGTTCGATAAAACTGTATCATAATTTTGGGCGTCATGATCTTTCGGACGGCTGGCAGTCGAACGATAGAAATACCGGACTTATGGCATATCAGACCTTTCATCTGACCGACCAGTCGGGCTTAACTGCCGGTATCGAAGCTAAGCAATATGGTGGAACCGGTAATAAGGGTGCTTCGGCTAATCAATTGAAACTGGTTAGCGAGTTGGCTGCATATGCTCTGTATCAACAGCAGTTTCTTCGCATCTTTAAGGCGACAGGAGGTTTACGGGTTGAGCAACATTCGCTCTTTGGTACCGAGTGGGTTCCAATGGCCGGACTTTCATCCCGCCTGAGTGCACATACGGATCTTCGCTTCTCTGCATCGAAAGGATTTCGTAGTCCGACAGTGATGGAGCTCTATACCTATGCCCCCAATCCTGACTTGGAACCGGAACGAATGATTAACTATGAGTTGAGCTGGTTACAGTCGTACGATAATTACCGCTTTAACACTGAACTTACCTTCTTTCTCTCCGACGGTACAAACCTGATTCAGGTGGTTGGTGTCGGACAGGCTGCACAACGGCAGAATGTAGGTGCATTTCGTAATAAAGGAATCGAGTTTGCTGCCCGCTATCGTATTCTTCCCTCTTTGTCGCTGGTAGGTAATTATAGTTACCTGCATGCTGACCGGATTTTGTTAGCTGCTCCGCAACACCAGGTAAATCTGACTGCTAATTACAGGTATAAGATGGTAAACCTGAATGTTTCGGCACAGCATGTAAATGGCTTGACTGTTGCGATATCACCCCTGGAAAAAGAATCGTATACATTGGTTAATGCCCGGCTTTCAGTACAACTGCATGGTTCAACGGAGTTGTTTGTCTCCACGCAGAATCTGTTAAACCAGAAGTATCAGATAAACAAGGGGTATCCGATGCCCGGAATTAATGTACATGCAGGTGTAAAAGTATCCATTTAATAAAAATGTACAGGATGAACAGATTTTTTCTTACAGGTTATATGGGTTCCGGAAAATCAGCAATGGGACGAATACTGGCAACCCAACTGGGATACTGTTTTATTGATCTGGATCATTATATTGAAGGGAAGTTTCATAAAACAATAGCCCAGCTCTTCGAATCTGAAGGAGAAGAAGTGTTCAGGGAGAAGGAGAGCCTGTGTCTGCGTGAAGTAGGTGAATTTGAAAATGTGGTGGTAGCTACCGGCGGTGGTGCTCCCTGTTTTTTTGATAATATGGATTACATGAACCGGCAAGGTACAACTATCTATCTGAAATTAACTCCGGAACAGTTGATGAAAAGGTTGGTTAATGGCAGAGCGGGGGTAAGGCCCTTAATTTCGGGCAAGACACCCGATGAACTAAGGCTCTATATCGGGACTATGCAGGAACGTAGAAGTCGTTTTTATGAACAATCAAAAGTAGTTATCTCGGGAACTGACAACGAAATCATCCATCAGATTCAGTCTTTTCGACCTTAAACTACTGACTATTGTGTATAGTTATTTTTTTTGCGCTTAACTTTCTGTAATTTTATTTTCGATGAAGTCTTTTGCTCACCTCCACGTTCACTCTTATTATTCCATTCTAGATGGGATGTCGACTATACCCGGCCTGATTGAAAAGGCAATAAGCAATAATATGAATGCCCTTGCCTTAACTGATCACGGAAATATGTTCGGGATAAAGGAGTTCTTTAACTATGCACGTCGTAAAAATGCACCTCATTTATCAGAAATTAAAAAGATAGAAAAAGAGCTAACGCAGCCTGATTTAACAGCAGAACAGCAAGAGCTGCTTACCAATCAACTGAAGGAAAAACAATCTAAACTCTTTAAACCAATTCTTGGTTGTGAGGCCTATGTTGCTCGTAGAAGCAGGTTGTTAAAGGATAAAGATTATCCGACAGATCGTAGCGGATATCACCTGGTATTACTTGCAAAAAATAAAAAAGGGTATCAGAACTTATGTAAGTTGGTTTCTCTGGGATGGATGGAAGGTTTTTATTACCGCCCGCGTATCGACCATGAGATTCTGGAGAAGTACAGCGAAGGGATTATTGCTTCATCAGCTTGTTTGGGAGGTGAGATCCACAAGAAAGTGGAATCCGGCAATCTCGAAGAGGCTGAACAGTCGGTGTTGTGGTACAAGAAAGTGTTCGGAGATGATTTTTACCTTGAGTTACAACTCCATAAAACAGATAAACCAAACGCTGATTACGAAGTATATGAAAAGCAGCTTCGACAGAATCAGGATTTGATACAGTTAGCCCGTAAAACAAATACCAAGCTCCTGGTTACGAACGACGTGCATTTTGTCGATGAAGATCATGGCGAAGCGCACGAACGACTTATCTGTCTGAGTACCGGTAAGGACCTGGATGATCCTTCCCGCATGCGTTACTCCAAGCAGGAATACTTAAAAAGTCCGGACCAGATGTGGGAGATTTTTGGCGACTTGCCTGAAGCTCTCGAGAATACGCTGGAAGTAGCAAACAAGGTGGAGTTTTATGATATTGATTCAGCTCCTATGATGCCGGTTTTTCCCATTCCCGAAGAGTTTGGAACCGAAGAAAGCTACCGCCAACGCTTTACCGAAGCAATGTTAAGAGAAGAATTTGGCGATGGATTCGATCGTTTAAGCGGATATGAAAAGGTTATACGTGTAAAGTTAGAGGCCGACTACTTAAGGGAACTTACTATGAAGGGTGCCCGACAACGGTACGGTGAGGTGCTTGATGCTGATACCACTGAACGAATTGATTTTGAGTTGAATGTAATGAAGACCATGGGATTTCCCGGGTATTTCCTTATTGTACAGGATTTTATTAATGCTGCCCGCGGAATGGGCGTATCGGTTGGGCCCGGGCGTGGTTCTGCTGCAGGATCTGTAGTAGCCTACTGTTTGCGTATTACGGATATTGACCCCTTGAAATACGATTTGCTGTTCGAACGTTTTCTGAATCCCGATCGTATCTCCATGCCCGATATCGATATCGACTTCGATGATGATGGTCGGGGACAGGTGTTGAGATGGGTGACTGAAAAGTATGGCAAAGAAAAGGTTGCTCATATTGTTACCTACGGAACCATGGCTACCAAATCATCGATCAAGGATGTTGCAAGGGTTCAGAAGTTACCTCTCCAGGAGGCTGAACGATTAACCAAATTAATACCCGATCGGTTTCCGGAGGATTCAAGTGGTAAATCACCCAAGGTAAATATTTCTAACTGCCTGAAGTATGTGCCCGAATTGCAAGCGGCACGTAATTCCTACGATCTTAATCTGGCCAATACCCTGCGGTATGCCGAAATGCTTGAGGGCACTGTTCGACAAACCGGGGTACATGCCTGCGGAGTAATTATCGGAGCCGATGATCTTACCAATTATGTTCCTTTGAGTACTGCAATCGACAAGGAAACGAACGAAGAAATGCTGGTTACGCAATATGAAGGTTCGTTGATTGAGGAGATTGGGCTGATAAAGATGGATTTTCTCGGACTGAAGACCCTTTCCATTATTAAAGAGGCTCTCTCAAATATAAAGAAATCAAAAGGCGTTGAAATCGATATAGATGCTATTCCGATTGACGATACCCTGACTTACGAGCTGTTTAGTAAGGGACTTACTGTGGGAACCTTCCAGTTTGAATCGAACGGGATGCAGAAATACCTGAAGGAATTGCAGCCGACTCAGTTTGAAGACCTCATCGCGATGAATGCATTATACCGACCGGGACCTATGCAATACATCCCTCAGTTTGTTAATCGGAAACATGGTCGCGAAGCGATAGATTATCCCTTCCCAATCATGGAAACCCGTCTGAAGGATACCTACGGGATCACAGTCTACCAGGAACAGGTCATGCTTTTAAGTCGCGATTTGGCCGGATTTACCCGTGGTCAGTCGGATGAGCTGCGTAAGGCGATGGGGAAGAAGCTGGTAGACAAGATGGCCGCTTTGAAGGTTAAGTTCATGGAGGGCTGTAAGAAAAACGGCTATGGTCCGGTAGATAAAATTGAAAAGATCTGGGCCGATTGGGCTGAATTTGCCAAATATGCCTTTAATAAGTCGCACGCTACCTGTTATTCATGGATAGCCTACCAGACTGCTTACCTGAAAGCGCATTACCCTGCCGAATTTATGGCTGCCAACTTAACCCGCAACAAGGATGATATTGGTGAAGTAGGTAAATTTATGGACGAGTGCCGGAATCTCGGAATGAATGTGCTGGGACCCGACGTGAATGAAAGTGACCTGAACTTTACCGTAAATGCCGATGGGAACATTCGTTTTGGCCTGGGAGGAATAAAGGGTGTTGGTGAAGGTGCTGTGATTGCGATTATTGAAGAACGTCAACGCAACGGAAGATTTAAATCAATGTTCGACTTTGTAGAACGTGTCAACCTGAACTCCTGTAATAAGAAAGCAGTGGAGAGTCTGGTTCTTGCCGGTGCTTTTGATAATTTCTCAGAAATCCGACGGGAACAATTTTTTATTGAAAACTCAAAAGGCGAGTTGGTGCTCGATGCCATCATACGTTACGGTAATAAGTACCAGACAGATAGCGCACAAAATCAGAATTCTCTTTTCGGGGGACTTGATGCCATTGAAATATCAAAGCCGGAGATTCCATTTGCCAGGGACTGGTCGTCGCTCGAAAAACTGAATAAGGAACGTGAATATATCGGGATGTACTTGTCGGCTCACCCTCTTGATGAGTACGACTTTGAGATTAATTATATCTGTAACACCCGTACGACCGACTTAAAAGACCTGCCTCCATTGTACGGAAAATCTCTTCGTATAGGAGGAATGGTTACAGCTATACGGCACGGGACCTCAAAAGCCGGCAATCCGTACGGCATCATGACTATCGAAGACTACGAAGGTGCTTTTGAATTTCCATTGTTCGGACCAAATTACATCGAGTTTAGTAAGTTTATGCTCAAGGATCTTTATCTTCTTATAACGGCTACTGTGCAGGAAAGAGGTCAGGATCGCAAGTATTTTAAACCTGCCGAAGAAGGAGTCACCAAAGAGTATGAGCTTAAAATTCAAAAGATAGATATTCTGAACGATGTTCGGGATAAATTGGTGAACACCCTTACGTTAACCATGCCCCTTGATCATCTGGATGAAGAATTTGTTACCGATTTTACCGATATGGTATTGACCAACAAAGGTTCAATAAATGTTTATTTCAATGTTACAGATAATCTGACTCAAAGTAAGATACGCCTTTTCGCGCGACAATTCCGCGTTAAAATGGATAAGAAGTTTTACAAAATGCTTCGTAAATATAAAGAAGCGGGGATTATCGATTTTAATATTAACTAGTTGATTGATAGAATCAATACATTTATCCAACGATTCGATAGTATTTTATTTTTACGACTGAATAAAATCACTTAACTTTGCAGCGATTAAACTAAGAATAATAAAATAAACACATAAATTATGGCACAAGAATTTACAGACGAAAACATCAAAGGCATTATCAGTAGTGGAAAGCCGGTAGTAATTGATTTCTGGGCAGAGTGGTGTGGCCCTTGCCGTATGGTAGGTCCAAGCATCGAAGAATTAGCCAACGAATATGCAGGCCGTGTTGAGATTGGTAAATTAAATGTCGATGACAATGTGGAAACTCCGGGTGAGTACGGCGTTCGCAATATTCCTACTATCTTATTTATTAAAGATGGTAAGGTAGTCGATAAACAAGTAGGTGCAGTGCCTAAATCAGTACTCGAAGCAAAAGTACAATCCCTTTTATAATTTCAGATAGAAGTCACGAACAAGTGCTGTGAATTCAGGAGTGTAAATCCCTCTTATTTCTTTTTCCAGCATTAGTTCATTGACCTTACATGGAGCGGGTTCCCGGTTGAACACCATCACAACGCGTTTGGCAATAGCCCCGGGTTTAGGAATAACTGCAGTGGAAACAGTGCAGAATAACCGATAACGCTCCGCACATTTCACACAGTTTTCCTGATCACTAACGGGAAGTATCACTACGATGCTTCCCGTTTTGTTTAAGAGTTGTTCTGAAAAGCAGAATAGCTCATCGAGAGTAAGACTATCGGTATGCCGGGCAGTTGTACGTGCCTGATTAGTGCCTTTTAGTGAGTTTGAGAAATAAGGAGGGTTAGATACAATAAGATCGTAACACTCGTTTTTACCTTTTGCAAATTCTTCCAGCGATTGATGAAAAGCTGTAAGCCGGTCTGTCCATGGAGAATCTGTGAAATTGATAACTGCCTGTTCATAAGCCCCCCTATCAATATCTATTGCATTTAGTTGAGCCTCGCTACATCGTTGTGCCAGCATTAGTGCAACTAACCCGCTTCCGGTGCCAACGTCCAGAATGGAATGAATCTGTGAGTTTACAGGGCTTAATGCGCCGAGTAACACTCCGTCGGTGCCTACTTTCATGGCACAGCGATCGTGCCATACTGTAAACTGCTTGAAGCGAAAATAGGGTGTTGGCATAGCGCTTACCTGCGATTACCGGAGGACGAACGAGAACCGGAAGATGAACCGCCGGAAGATGAACGTGTACCTGAAGAGCTACCGCTTCGACTGGATTGATTGGAAGCAGGCGATGCAGATCGAGAAGAGGAGGATTGCCTTTCTGGCACGTAACGAGTACCTTCAGGCTGACTGCGGCGATAGTCTGGCACCGTTGCTGGACGAGTTGTGGCAGGTGATGCATCCCGTCGTTGGTTACTTTCAGATGAACGTGAAGCGGGGGATGTTCGCTGAGAAGGGAGTCTCTCCCGGCTGGTATTCCGTTGCGTGTTTATGTCCTGCATTCGTACAGAACGACCGCTCTCGATGCGTTGTGGATTTGTAATAGGTCGTGTCCGGCCATTCACCACTGCATCTACTTCACGGGTAGCCGGGTTGTAATCTGTTCTTTTTTCCTGAAGTTTGTTGTATTGTTGCGGATTAAGTATCCGTTGAAGTTCTTCTTCCTTGTGTTTTACCCGTTTCAGGGCTTCACTCCGTGAGGTCGATGATTGTCGTTCACGGGCATGTCGTAAATTAATTTCATAGATGGTTTTTGCCTGATCAGCCGACAAACCTAATTCGCGACGCATCTTATTAGTTTGCATAACAGCTTCCTGCTCCGGTGTTCGTGGTGGAGCTACGGCATTTTCCTGTTGCTCCGACCGTAGTGGTATGAGCTGGAATAGCAGAACAAGTATGCAAATTAGTTTTTTCATCGGACTTTCAGCAACACGCATACGTATCAATCACTGTGCCAGAAACTGTGAATTTATACCTGCTTCAGGGCATGCCGGAGAGCGACCTTCAGTAGCTCGTTTACTGATTGAAGCTTCTCAACTTGATGTTGGTTAAAACTTTCTTGGTATGCAAAGCAAAATCACCATTTAACATCCAACCATAATAGCCCGGATCAGTTTTAAGAACATCTTCTACTTTTTGTCCGCGGTATTTTCCGAAGTTAAAGACTTCCTCTCTCTTGCTGTTGTAGATAATCTTACCTGAGAAATCTACATTATCGTTTTGAGTTGTGAATTTAGAGAGAAACTCAATATCATTGTTCAGCTCCGGATACCGGTCGAGCTGCGCCTGAAGTACCTCATAGGTTGCGATTGTATCTGCTTTTGCATCATGTGCGCCCTCCAGGTCTTTGTTGCAGAAAAACTTATATGCTGCGGATAAGGTTCGTGCTTCCATTTTATGAAAAATAACCTGCACATCCACAAATTTACGTTTCGACAAGTCAACGTCAACACCAGCTCTTAACAGTTCCTCGGCTAGCAGTGGAATGTCGAATCGGTTAGAGTTATAGCCAGCAAGGTCGCTGCCCTCAATATCCTGAACAATTTCCCTGGCTACCATTTTAAACGTGGGGGCATCAGCTACATCGGCATCAGTGATTTTATGGATAGCAGTTGATTCGGCCGGAATAGGACGCTCGGGGTTTATAAGTAAGCTTTTGGTTTCTTCTCTGCCATTGGGGTATACTTTGTGGTAGGCAATCTGCACAATCCGGTCGGAAACAATATTGGTTCCGGTTGTTTCCAGATCAAAGAAAACGATAGGGTTCTTTAAATTCAGTTTCATGGGATAAGAAAAAAATACGAGCAGATAAATGAATGACCATGTATCTGCTCGTTAGTTTATAGTAGTATAAAATCAATCATTTAATAACATAGGCATCAACAACATCAGTACTTCTTCGTTTTCTTCGTTCTCGAACGGTAGTATAATACCTGCACGTGAAGGGTCGGTAAGTTCGAGAATTACATCCGATGAACTTATATTTCCGACAATCTCGATAAGGAAGGCTGATTTGAATCCAATGCGTATGGGTTCGTCAGCATACTGGCAACTGATAGTTTCTTCAGCTGAAATGGAGAAGTCGATGTCCTGTGCTGAAATTTTAATGCGGTTGTCGCGCATATCAAGCTTGATAAGGTTACTGGCCTGGTTGGAGAAAACGGATACCCGCTTCAGAGCATTCAGCAAACTTACACGGTCAACTATTACCTTGTAGGGGTTTTCTTTCGGGATAACACCATTATAATTTGGATATCTGCCTTCTACCTGACGACAAATCATGGTGTAGTTGGAAAGAGTAAAGTAAGCATTCTTAGAATCAAATTTTACCTCTACCTCACCACTTTCCTTTGGAAGAATATTCTTCAGCATGGTAGCCGGCTTTTTGGGTAAGATAAAGCTGGTACGGTCTTCATCATCACTAAGCGTTACAGTGGTGTGATTAGTTTTATAGCGTACAAGTTTATGAGCATCGGTAGCCACCAGAGTCAAGCCATCATGATGGATATCAAAGTAAATACCATTCATTACTGGCCGAAGTTCGTCGTCTGCTGTACAGAAAATGGTTTTGCTTATACCATCCGACAAGGTATCTACCGGAAGAGTCATTTTGCGTGCATCTTCCTGAAGTTCGGGTAAACGAGGGTATTCATCACCGTTCTGACCGATGAAATTATACTGACCGTTGGCCGAACTGATTACCATAGCTAAGTTCGAATCGTTGATTTCAAAATTCAGAGGTTGTTCAGAGAATTCACGAAGGGTGTCGAGTAGTAAGCGTGATGCTACTGCTACTTTTCCGTTTCCTTCTACATTCTCAACCTCCATGGATGTAATCAGCGTGGTTTCGGTATCCGAAGCAGTCATTGTCAGAACATCTCCAGTTAGATCCAATAGAAAATTATCGAGAATAGGCAGTGAATTCTTGTTGTTGATAACACGGCTAATAGCTTGCAGGTGACTTAATAATACCGTACTGGATGCTTTGAACTTCATATGAATAGTGTTTAGCTGATTGGAATAATTAGAACAACAAATGTAATGATTTTTTTTAATTTAGCGAAAGAAGCTCTACTTTTTACTTATAAATTAAAAGCCTGTTGCTTTCAAATTTAAGCCGGCTTTTTCGTCAAGTCCGAACATCAGGTTCATGTTCTGTACAGCCTGACCCGAAGCTCCTTTTAACAGATTATCGATCATCGAAACTACAAGTAATTTGTCGCCGTGTTTCTCCAGGTAAACAATTCCTTTGTTCGTATTTACAATCTGTTTCATGTCCGGGTTTTTAGTTGTTACAAAGGTAAATGCCGATTCGGTATAATAGTCGGTGTAAAGTTGAATAGCTTCCTGCAGACTTCCCTCGTAGCGGGTGTAGGCAGTTACATAGATACCTCTGGTGAAGTTGCCCCGTACCGGAATAAAGTTGACCGGTAAGTTGAATCCTGGCTGCAATTGGTGCAGTGATTGTCCGATCTCCTGCAGATGCTGGTGCCCAAAAGGTTTGTAGATGGAGATATTGTTATTTCTCCAGCTGAAGTGGGAAGTGGACGAAGGCTTTACGCCCGCACCTGTAGAGCCTGTGATGGCATTTACATGAACTTCATCCTTTAGTAAGTGATTCTTAGCCAGTGGTAGCAGGGCCAGCTGGATAGCCGTGGCAAAACATCCGGGATTTGCTATTCGGTTTGCTTTGCTGATGGCCTCGTGATTTAATTCCGGCAAACCATATACAAAGGTATGATCCGGACGGCTTTCACGGTAATCAGTCGAAAGATCGATAATCTTCAGCGTAGCCGGTATTGTATGTGCCTCCATGAATTTCTTGCTATCGCCGTGAGCCGAACATAAAAACAAGGCATCGACCTTATCGAATGGAAGTTCGTCGGTGAATACAAGATCAGTTTCTCCGATGAGACCGCTGTGGACTTCTTCGATAGGATTGCCGGCGTTACTGCTGCTGTTGATAAAAACAATGTTCACCTGAGGGTGATGAATTAAAATTCTCACCAGTTCGCCGGCGGTATATCCGGCACCACCAACCACACCTACATTAATACTCTTCATACTGTTGCTATATATCGTTGTTGTTAACCTTCTAACAGATCAGGTCTGAGGCGTTTAGTACGCTCCACAGCCTGTTCGTGCATCCATTCTTCTACCTTTGCCTGATGTCCTGAGAGCAGAATATCAGGCACCTTCCATCCTTTGTAATCGGCAGGACGTGTGTATACCGGCGGAGCCAACAGATTATCCTGAAAGGAATCTGAAAGAGCAGAGGTCTCGTCGCTCATAGCACCCGGAATCAATCGCACAATGGCATCAGTCATCATAGCTGCGGGTATCTCTCCTCCGGTAAGAACCACGTTTCCAACGCTTATTTCGCGGGTAATCAGATGTTCACGGATACGGTGATCTATTCCTTTGTAATGTCCGCAAAGGATTATTAGATTCTTAGCGAGTGAATAACGGTTTGCCATGGGCTGATCAAACAGATCACCATCAGGAGAGGTGTATATCACCTCGTCGTAATTACGTTGTGATTGTAGTAGCGTGATGATACGTTCCACCGGTTCAATCTGCAGTACCATGCCAGCTCCGAATCCATAGGCGTAGTCATCTACCCTCCGGTGCTTATCGCTTGAATATTCGCGGAGGTTATGCACGTGTAGTTCTACCAATCCTTTATCCTGAGCTCGCTTCAGGATGGAGTGGTTGAGCGGACTGTCGAGCAGTTCGGGAACGGCAGAGATAATATCGATACGCATGGATTTCAAAACTGCTGCAAAGGTACAAAAAATACACCAGAATCAGAGATTTGCTGCCAGCCACTTTCGCAATTCTTCCGGACTGCGTCCCCGTCGGCGTGCGTAGTCGGTCAGTTGCTCCTCATCTATTTTACCGATTCCAAAGTAGTTGGATTGAGGGTGAGCAAAATATAATCCACATACAGATGCTGTGGGGTACATGGCCCCGTGTTCGGTCAGGGTAATCCCGGTTTCCTCAAATCCCAGCAAGGGGTCCAGCTCGAAGATAAGCGACTGGTCGGGTAGGGAAGGATAGCCAATGGCGGGACGAATACCTGAATATTTTACTTTAAACATGTCTTCAATACTGATGACCTCATCAGGAGCATACCCCCAGTATGAAGTTCGCACCTTGTAATGAAGCCATTCGGCAGTAGCTTCTGCAAGTCGGTCGCAAAGCGTTTTAACCACCAGCGAAGTGTACAGATCGTCTTGTTTCTCAAAGGAGGATGCGAACTCTTCGCCTCCGGCAACAGTATTGGCAAATACACCGATATAATCTTCTTCGGGATGAATATAGTCGGACAAGGCATAACAGTACCCGTCGCGTGATGGCTGCTGCTGGCGAAGCATGGGCAGACGGATTTCTCGGGTGTCGGCCTGAATAAGTATGTCATCCTCATCCGACCGGGCTTTGTAAAAGCCAAAGGAAACATTCAGGGAGATAATTTTCTCGTCGCGAAATCGGCGGAGTAATTCCTGTGCGTCTTTGTATAGTTTCAGCGCCTCTTCAGCCTCTTCACGATCGTTGGCCGAAAATCGTTGCATCCATGCAGTAGTACAGGAGCCACAGTCGCACAAGGATTCGATGCCGTCGTACCTGCCCGACAGTTTCCAGGCTTTAAAAAAGAAAGTCCAGTGAATAAATGGTACAATTTCATTGACGGGGACATCCATGATGCGATGTGCTCCCGGTTCGCGGGGGATATAAATCATAATTTGTAGTTATCAGGCCATCAACACCAGACTAACCGACATGAGAGCCATGCCTGCAATTAGTCCGTAGATGGCTATATGGTGTTCACCATACTCTTCGGCGGTGGGTAATAATTCATCCAGTGAAATATACACCATGATACCAGCCACTGCGGCAAAGACAAGTCCGAAAGTAGCATCGCTGAAGAAGTACTGTAAGATAAAGTAACCAACGAGAGCACCTATTGGTTCAGCGAGACCCGATAAAAAGGAGAGGATAAATGCTTTTTTCTTACTTCCGGTTGCGTAATAGATGGGAACTGATATAGCCAGCCCTTCCGGAATGTTGTGTATTGCAATAGCCACGGCAATGCTGATCCCCAGTGTAGGATTTTCGATGGCAGCCAAAAAAGTAGCGAGACCTTCGGGAAAGTTATGGATTCCGATTGCAAGTGCAGAGAACAAACCAAGACGCATCAGTTTCGTTTTCGCATGCTTACTGTTGTCATAATCCTTGGTTTTATTAAGCTCGTGCGGGTTTTCGCCCGAGGGGATTAATTTATCGATAATCCCAATCAGTGCGATGCCCGCAAAGAAACCAACGACCGTCATCCAGTAACCGGTTTTGTCTCCGTATTCTAGGGAAAGTGAATCTTTAGCCTTGGCAAAGATTTCGACCAACGAAACATAGATCATCACACCTGCCGAGAAGCCCAGCGAAGCAGCCAGAAATTTTGGATTAAACTTCTTGTGAAGCAGTCCGATAAAACTGCCCACACCAGTAGCCAACCCTGCAAAAAGGGTTAGTCCGAAAGCAAAAAGCAGATTATCTGTGTCCATGTCAAATCATTAAATTGTCGGCAAAGTTAAACTAAATTTCCGAAAAAGCACAGTGCAACGAATGAAAAACCCGAAGCAGGAGAGGGAGTCGCCGCTTCGGGTTTGTTATCAGAGAGATTATACTTGAAGTTATAAACTTTCTCCGAAATCTTCTTTGAATTTGGCCATCAGCTTTTGTGGCCAATCGTTTACCGGCTCTAGTTTTCCCATGAAGAAACGCAAAACAGGAGGTTCATACGTAAACTTAAGTCCGCCAATCATCTCCCGGTTATCGTACAGCCAGTTGACACGGTCTTCAACAAATTTGATTTGCGAAAGCGTAAACACACGGCGTGGAACAGCCAGACGCAGTAGCTCCATGTCGGCATAGGTTTCGTTGCCATATTCGTCGCGCTGGTTTGATATCGAACCACGTTCCATACCTCTAATACCCGAAATAAGGAAGAGTGCCGCGGCTAATGCACCGGCAGGGTATTGCGACTGAGGAATATGAGCACAGATTTGCATAGCATCAAGGTGTGCTCCCAATACTCCGGCAGGTTTGATAACAGGAATTCCTTTTTTGTCGAGTTCTTCAACCAGGTATTTAATAAAGCCGGGACTCTGACTGATGACTGTTTCATCGAGTGTTTCGTAGAGCCCTACTGACATAGCTTCAATTTCACGAACCGACATCCCTCCGTAGGTAAGGAAACCTTCGTAAAGAGGAACCAGTGCTTCAAGTTCCTTCAGAATTTCCTCGCTATTGGTTGCTATACCACCACCGCGTGAGGAGCTGAGCTTACGGGCTGAGAAATAACATAAGTCGGCCAGGTCGGTCATAGTCTTTATGACGGTACCCATGTCGGAATTTTTGAATTCGTCTTCGCGTTGCAGCACAAGGTATGCATTCTCACCAATCAGACTACAATCCAGAACGAGTCTGATACCATATTTATCGGCTAATGTGCGTACATCACGCAGGTTCTGAACGGAGAACGGCTGACCACCAATCAGGTTGGTAGATGCCTCCATGCGGATAAAAGGAATATTCTTGGGAGTATGATAACGAATAACTTCTTCGAGTTTTTCGATATTCATATTGCCTTTGAAAGGATGTGATGAATTTACAACATACGCTTCGTCGTACAGCAGTTCAACAATTTGTCCACCTTTATCGGTAATGTGAGCCATTGCAGTTGTGAAGTGGTAGTTCATAGGGACTAAGCTGCCCTTTTTTACATAGGCTACCGAGATAATGTTTTCGGCTGCCCTGCCCTGGTGAACGGGGAGTAAATACTGCTTTCCAAGTACATCTACCACTGCTTTTTGCAGACGCACAAAACTTTGCGAGCCTGCATAGGCATCATCGGCCTGCATCATGGCTGCGAGTTGATTGTCGCTCATGGCATTCGTGCCCGAGTCGGTCAGCATATCCAGAAATACATCTTTGGTGCTTAACTGGAAGGTGTTGAAGCCACCTTCGTAGAGTGCTTCTAATCTTCGTTCAATAGGTACAAGGTGAAGTTTCTGCACAATACGTGTTTTGTGCAATTCCAGAGGGATATTTTCTCCGCTGTAGAATTTAATTTCTTGCATGGTTATCAGATAGAAATAAAAGATTAATAGAATAAGAGGCACAAAGATATAAATCTTTTACTTTTAATGCAAGAATGTTGATAGGATGTTATCTGTTAATTTTTTATTAGAAGTTAATTCTGGTCAGTTCAGAGCAGCTGTTACTTGCTTACTTCTTTTAAAAAGTCCTCGATAATCCGAAGCGTCTGCCACGAATTAGTTGCCGGATTATTTACTATCACTGCAAATACCCACTCCCTGTTTTGGTTGGTCAGGTAGCCGGTATAGGATCTGACGCGTGAAATAGTCCCGCTTTTGCCGATCATCTTACCGTCCAGGTGACTGTTTTTCATTAGTCCGGCCAGGGTGCCCACTTTCCCTGCAACGGCCAGGCTGTTGAAAAACTCGTCCTTATAACTGCTTTTTTGATACATGTACTGCATTAGCTCAGTAAGGAACCGTGCCGAGACAGCATTAGCAGGGCTTAGACCGGAACCATCTTCCATAAACAGTTCGCTGGTGTCCAGTCCCTTCGACCGCCAGTATTGTTGCACGATAGCTATAGATCGCTTATTGGTGGCAGCTCTATTCTTATCGCGACTAAGAGTTTTGAAAATTTGTTCTGTATAGAAGTTATTACTTTTTTGATTCGCTTCTTTTATTATTTCACGCAAGGGTACTGAAAGATGAGAATAGATGGTAGTACGATTTAGGGGTGCCAACAGTCGTCCGTTTTGGTACATATCTATATCCATTGCTAATCCTGTTGTCTCAATACCTCTGTTTATCAACACTGCTTCAAGATCCTGTGCCAGTAGCAACGCGGGGTTCGGGAGTTCAGCCCGTACAACAAATGCAGGTCTGTTGGCCGGGATTTCACCTCTCACTGCCCGCTCCATACTTTTCGGTGAACCGTAGAAGAAAGCCTTGTCGCTGTTTACTTTAGTGCTTTGCAGCTGGTTGTTGATTGTCATGCCGGGTACCTGAGGGTTCGTTGCAATAATTGCAGGAGTTGTACCAATTGCCCCGGAGTGAAAGGTAACAGCAACCGTATTATCTTTATAAGCAATGCCCCATATTCCCGGAGCGTAGTAATTGCCAATATCGTCCCAGGTCCATTTAGGGTTAGAGCCTTCGTTGTCGAAACAGCTGTCGTCACCTATAATATTTCCATTGATACGCTTGATGCCGGCTTCCTGAATAGCAGATGCCCATTTACTAAGAAACTGATTATCTCCCATTTTTGATGAGCCAAGGGTAGGGTCGCCACTGCCTGTAATATACAAATTGCCATCCAGTGTGCCATCTGCCCGTAGTTGTCCGTCGTAGCTTACAAGGGTCTCGTAACGATACTCCGGACCAAGCATCTCCAATGCAGTTGCGGTAGTCACCACTTTCATAGTAGAAGCCGGAATAGCGGCCTGACCAGAACGATGTTCGGCTACAACCTTTCCTGTTTGCATGTCTTTGATGAGCAAGCTGATCGTGGCTGTTCGAAGTGAGGGATGATTGATAAACCTGTTCAGTACATCAGAGGCGTGGAGGGATGTTAGTGATAGAAATGCAAGTAAGAGAGCAGCGTATAGTTTCATTTAAAAAGGGCAGTTTATGTAGTGTGTTAAGGTCGTTAGCAACCTTATTATGGTTGCAAAAATAACAATGTTTATCGGGCTCTGCAAATCAATTGTATGCCGTCGGTAAAGAAAAAAGGGTTGACCAGAACTAAATCGTGGTCAACCCTTTTATTTGAGTGCGTGCTTTTCAGCACTAAAACACGGATGTGATTAAGCGCCCGGTTTTTCTTCTTTCGGAGGGCGGGGCAGTAAGGCTTTGCGTGAAAGTTTAAATTTGCCGGTTTTGGCATCTACATCAAGTAGTTTTACCTCCAGCATATCGTTTTCACGAATACCGGAATCTTCCATTTTCTCGATCCGTTTCCAGTCGATTTCTGAGATATGAAGTAATCCTTCTTTGCCCGGAAGGAATTCAACGAAGCAACCGTAAGGCATAATAGATTTAACCTTAGCAGGATAAATTTCGCCTACTTCAGGGATAGAGATGATGCCTTTAATCTTACCAACGGCAGCGTCGATAGCTGCTTTGTTGTTAGCGGCGATTTCCACACGACCCTGATCGCCAATCTCTTCGATAGAGATGCTTGCTCCGGTTTCAGCCTGCATACCCTGAATAATCTTTCCACCAGGTCCGATTACAGCACCGATCATTTCTTTCGGGATAAGAATTACCACGATACGGGGAGCATTAGGTTTCAGATCTTCACGTGGTTCCGAAAGGGTTTCCTGAATTTTGCCCAGGATATGTAAACGACCTTCTTTGGCCTGACGCAGAGCAGTCTCAAGAATTTCGTACGATAATCCGTCTACTTTGATATCCATTTGAGTAGCAGTGATACCATCTTTAGTTCCGGTTACCTTGAAGTCCATATCGCCCAGGTGATCTTCGTCGCCGAGGATATCCGATAGTACGGCAAAGTTTTTACCTTTATTTTCAGATATCAGTCCCATTGCAATTCCTGAAACCGGTTTCTTGATTTTCACACCGGCATCCATCAGCGCCAGCGTTCCGGCACATACAGTAGCCATCGATGATGATCCGTTTGATTCTAAAATATCAGAAACCACACGTACTACATAGGGATAGTTCTCCGGCAACATTGGTTTTAATGCGCGGAAAGCAAGATTACCGTGACCTACTTCGCGACGGCCAACACCGCGTGACGGACGAGCTTCGCCTGTAGAGAAAGGAGGGAAGTTGTAATGCAACAGGAAACGCTCCTTACCCTGGTTAAGGGCTTCGTCAACAATTTTTTCATCTTGTTTGGTACCCAGTGTAACAGTTGTCAGTGATTGAGTTTCACCACGGGTGAAGACAGCCGAACCATGTGCTCCCGGCAGGTAGTCCACTTCCGACCAGATAGGACGAATTTCAGTGGTCTTACGTCCGTCGAGGCGTTTGCCTTCGTCGAGAATAGAGCGACGCATAGCTTCTTTTTCCACATCGTGGTAGTAACGGTTGATGAGTCCTTTTTTAGCCTCAGCAACTTCAGGTTCCAGAGAAGCGATGTATTCAGCTTTTACTGCTTCAAAGTTTTCAATGCGCGAATGCTTGTCGGCATTGCACGAACTTGCAACAGCATATACTTTATCGTAGGTTTTAGCCAGAATATCCTTTTTAAGGTCTTCGTCGTTTTCTTCGTGGTTATATTCACGTTTTTTAGTCTTACCAACTGCTTCCATCAATTCGATCTGCACCTGGCAGTGAACTTTGATAGCTTCATGTGCTACCTTCATGGCCTCCAGCAGATCGTCTTCACTAACTTCTTTCATCTCGCCTTCTACCATCATGATATTATCAAGCGTAGCAGCCACCATGATGTCCATGTCGGCTTCTTCGAGTTGTTCGAAAGTAGGATTTACCACAAATTTGCCATTGATACGGGCAACACGTACTTCAGAAATCGGACCGTTGAAAGGTATATCGGATACAGCCAGGGCAGCCGAAGCAGCCAAACCGGCCAGCGCATCGGGCATGTCTTTGCCATCAGCAGATACTAACATTACATTTACAAAGGTTTCAGCGTGGAAATCTTCGGGGAACAGAGGACGCAAAGCGCGGTCGACCAGACGGGAAATCAGGATTTCATAGTCAGATGCACGTCCCTCACGACGAAGGAAACCGCCGGGAAAGCGTCCGAATGCTGCAAACTTTTCTTTATAATCAACTGATAAGGGCATAAAATCGGTGCCCGGAACAGCGTCTTTGGCAGCGCAAACCGTTGCCAGTAACATGGTGTCACCCATGCGTACCATCACAGATCCATCAGCCTGTTTGGCCAACTTACCGGTTTCGATGGTAATCTCTCGCCCATCACCCAGTGCGATGGTTTTTGTAACTACGTTCATACAAAAATTACATTAAATTTATAAACTTTTTTTGTCGTTGGCAAAGGTAGTAAAAAATGTCGTAAATTTGTAGCTTAGTTATTCATATTTAATATACATTTACGATGTCACGTTTAAAGTTTATCTCCTTGATAACGATAGTACTGAGTCTGTTTCTCGTATCGTGTGAACAGGATGAGGAGGTCTTCGACGAAGGCCTGCTGTTAGGTAAATGGCAATCGCAGGAGGGTGGTAAAACGGAATATTACCGCTATGATGCCGATTATACCGGTGTTATGTGGGATACCGCCGACGATGTAAGTGAAGAAGAAGGCATGCCTTTTGAATGGTCGCTGGTGAGCGATGATCTGACGCATTATCATATTATGGTTACCGGTGGGCATAAAGTGCCCAAATTTTATGTAGTTACAGAGCTGACAGCCACATCGCTCAGCTACAAAGATGATTTTAATACGCTCTATCATTTTCTGAAAGTAGCGAACTAATATGTTGTTATATGAAAACCACATTCAGGATTATAGCCTGGGTACTAAGCTCCCTGATCATCGTTGCGATGATTGCTATTGCAGTGCTTGTATGGTGGGTATTTACACCTGAGAAGATAACCCCGGTTGTACAAAAGGAGCTGAATAAGATGCTGACATGCGAGACGCAGGTCGACCGTGTTGAGCTTACTTTTTTTAGCACTTTCCCTGATTTCGCTTTGCATTTGCACGGTTTAACCATGGTTCAACCCATGGAGGGTGCTCCTTCCGATACCTTGCTCCGGTCGGGCTCCACCTGTGCTACCGTTGATGTAATGGAGTTTCTGCAGCATGATGCGGTTGTTGTACGTGAACTATTGCTTGAGGATGCCATGCTTATGTTGTTTGTTGATGCAAGCGGACAGGCCAATTATTCGGTTATGCCACCCTCTGAAGAAGAGGATACTTCTGCTTTTGCGTTGCCATTTGCGCGCCTTGAGATTGAAAAGATTGAATTTAATAAGGTGCAGATTGCTTACCACGATATGCCCATGAAGTTAGCTGTCGATCTTAATGAGGTGAATGCACGCATGACCTTGCAGGGTAAAAATGACCTGTTCAGCGGCCGACTTAATCTGCAAACTACATCCATGGATCTCAGCTATGATTCAATTTGCTATGTCGCCTCTGAGCCTGCCCGTATCTCAACGGATTACACCTTTGACTTCAATCGGTTCCTGATCGGATTGCCCGATGCCGATCTTGTGCTGAATGGCTTGCCGTTCGATCTCTCAGTAATGGTCGAGAATAATACCAAAGCCGGTGACCTGTTGATGGATATTACATTTGCATCGCTGGGCAGCTTGCAGGTACAGCCGGTACTCGACATGATCCCGTCTTATTTTCAACACTATATGGAGGGAATATCCCTGGATGGAAAGGCGGCTTTGAAAGGAAAACTCAAAGGGGTGGTAAATGAAAACTCACTTCCTCATTTCTCACTGAATATTGATCTTGATAATAGCTCCTTTGCCTATGAAGGACTCCCCTATACGCTGCGCGAGATGAGTGGAGTGGCCGATATTGTGCTGGATATGAATGATGAGAATAGCTGGCATATATTAGTAGAGGATTTCGATGCCCGTACTTTTGATTCCCATATCATGGGATACGGGAAGGTAGATGACCTGATGGGAGATATGCGCTTCGATCTGAAAACAAAGGGCATGTTGAATCTTGCTGATGCAACTCCTATGTTGCCCGATTCTATGCAACTGGATCTGAAGGGTATCGCGCGTGGAAACATGAACCTTCAGTTCCGGCTTTCACAGCTAATGAATTTTGAGTTTGATAAGATAAAAACCTACGGAAAGTTCCATGTGAACGATTTCAGAGCATCTTACGATACACTTGTGGCCACTGCCGGATCGGCCGATCTTACGTTCCGGCTTCCAAATCCATCTTCGGCTAAGACAGGCTTTGCAGAGCTGCTACTACAAGCCGATCGCCTCGACCTTCAACAGGGTGAGTTGACTTCGGCATCCATGCTTGATGTCGATTTGAAAGTAACAACATCCAACCTGATGGATTCAAGTCTCGCCATGGTAGTGGGTATGGAGGGTACGGTAAACGAGTTGATTGCTGTGTATAATGACGAAAGAATTCAAACGGGAGCCCTAAAGCTATATGCCGAACTTGATGAAGTGAAAAAGCTTACAGGCAACTCGATGTCGTGGTTACCAAGGGGTTCGGTACAATTGGCTAACGGGAGGTTACGACTTACATCAGTTCCGGATGAACTGCGGATACCTGTTATAGCCTTTGATTTCACCCCTGACGAATTAGTAATTAAGGATAGTAGGTTGAATGTAGGGTTCTCTGATTTCCAGCTTAAGGGCAGTTTGTCAAATCTTGATGCTTACCTGAATGATACCGGTTTGCTGAAAGGCCGGTTTGATTTTGTATCGTCGACAACCGATGTGAATTACCTGATGAACCTCTTTAACGGCCTCGGCTATGAAGAAGAAGAGCTTGCTGTTGAACCGGTTGATGTTTCTGAGAATCCATCAGGACTACAACTGCAGCCTGATGCACTGGCCGGAATGTCGTCGCCCATGTCGGGCCCGTTTATGGTGCCTAAGGGGGTCGACTTCGAGCTTAATGTTCGTGTTGATGAAGCCTTTGTGTCGACCGACGTGTTAAGTGACGTCAGAGGTTCGATTGCTGTAAAAGATGGTTTGCTGGGACTCGAAAGTGTGCTGTTTACCGCTTCGGCAGCCCGTATGCAGCTTAATGCGTTGTACCACAGTCCGCGTCGAAATCATTTGTTTCTGGGGTTGGACTTTCATCTGACGCATATCGAAATAGAAGAGTTGCTAATGATGATCCCCGATATTGACACGATCATGCCGATGCTCCGTTCGTTTGGCGGACGAGGAGAGTTTCATTTTGCAGCCGAAACTTATCTGGATTCTACCTATCGGTTCAAACCTTCCACTATTCGCGGGGTTGCATCTGTTAGTGGTGAAGAGTTGGTGTTGATGGACGGTGAAACGTTCTCGGAAATAGCAAAGATACTGATGTTTAACAAAAAGACTGTGAACAAAGTCGATAGTCTTGCTGCCGAATTTACCCTGTTTAAAACGGAGGTTGACATTTATCCTTTCCAGATTGTAATGGATAAATACAAAGCTGTTATCTCCGGAAAGCATAACCTGGATATGAACTTCAACTATCACATTTCGCTTACCGATAGTCCTGTGCCGTTTGCTGTAGGAGTAGATGTTTCAGGTAACCTTGATGATCTGAAAATCAGATTGGCAAAACCTCGCTATGCACGCTTGTACCGTCCGGCTCAACGACGTGAAATCGATCGTAAACAACTTGAAATTAAGCAAATGATCCGGAATGCGTTAACTCAGGGTCTGGTTGGATCTGATTAAAACCGATAGTTAAGTGACAGGTGAGTGTAATCATAGTCCGACCATCCTATGTTAAAGCGATGACCTAACTCTACCTGCCAGTGTTTGCTGAATTGAAAGCCTGTACTGATTTTAGCTCCGACTGTGAAAAGCGGATCCAGCGAGTTGTAATTGCTTTGGCCGGGTTGAGTTCCACTGGTTTGTTGGAACACAAGACTGGCATTTAAGAAGGGGCCTGCTTTCAGGTACCAGTGTATATTATGGGATGCCGGGATAGCTGTCTTGAATCCTGCAAGTAAGGGTAGTTCCAGTCCGATGCTGTTTTCCCTGCTATAAAAATCACCATTATAGGTAGTCATCCAGTTGAGATTGACAAGATTCAGTTGCGATTCCCAGAATAAGAATTGAATGTCGGGATTGCTGTGTTCGGCCTTGAGTCCGACAACAAAGCCGGGACCAATCTGAGTGTCGTATTCTCCATATCCGTAATAATAAGCCTCCGAATGAGCATAACCCACACTTATTCCTTTCACTTTTTCGTTTGGTGCTCGTGGCTTTTCAGGTTCGGCGTATACATTTTCTTCAGCCTGAGGAGCTGCTTCAGTTTCCGGATCGTAAAATTCGACAATATAGGCCGAAACCAGGTAGCGGACTTCAGTATAAAAGAAGATATGCGTTGAACTCACTTCTACAGTTTCGTTAATAATTGCCCTGGAAGTGCCCAGCAGTCCTGCATTTCTCAACATGTTCTGTCGGGCCCGGGCTATGATACCCCGCTTGGCATTGCCGCCGCCGATTCCAAATAAATAGCGGGCATAGGCATCACCCTCAACGTACTTTACGATACGATAGTTTTTTTCGCCCAGCACCACTTGTGTTTGATGATGATTTTCGTTGTGGGTCAGTCCGTAATTATACTTACAGGAGCTTGTTGTAATAAGTGCCAGCAGCATGGCAATTGCCAGATACATTTTTTTCATAGTGTGAGTTGTTTAATCGGGGAGCAAAGTTATATAATTACATCAATATTGAAATACGGTTTCCATAAAATATTGACAACAACTTTACTTCAGGGAATTAATACCCACATATTTCCCACAATTATGCAATTTTTGCCCACAAACGTGCAATTTTTATCATCATTACTGCTCTATCTTTGTGCCCATGATTATACTATTTCTGATCCTGTTTTTGATGCTGGTTGTTGAGATGATATTCAACGACAGAGTAGCTCTTAGCTGTAGGGTGAACCCTGAGCTTAAGGTTGATTCGTTGTGGTTGGTGGGCAGTATAGCACTTCACAACTTTCTGTTTCCCTCTGCGGTAACCCCCTTTCTCCTCCCTGCTTTTCAACAGGACCTGAGTCCGATATTCCGTTTTTACTCTTCTGCCTGCCGGCCGACCTGCTTTTGGTCAGCCTTTTTTGCTTTATATCCGCTAATTTACACCTCACGCTGCCCTAAGCTCCGGGCCTGAATCCCGCAACCATTTCACTTGTAAGGTACTGTCATCCGACTAGTTCGCTTCCTACAAACAGAGCAAAATGCCCTAACCCTTTTGTCATTTCAATCAGGCATTTTCGATCCACCCGTCAAAGTCATTTTAACCGTAAAATGTCATGTAACAAGTTCGCATATGTCATATACCAGGTTCGCACATGTCATGTAACGGTTTCGCATATGTCATATGATAGCTTGTTATATGACATATGCGGGTTTGTTACAAGTCATATGATGGTCTGTTACATGACATATGCCGGTTTGCCACATAAGGCGTGATGACCACTATAACTAAGGCTTAATGATCGAATGACTATAGTTTGTGTGCCTGCTTGGTCCTGCTATGGACTCTTATATCGTAAATTTACGATTTGGGAGTCGCCAAAACATAAATAAACATAATTATATTTAAAAAGAAAGCTGCCCCATACGGGACAGCTTTCTTGTCTTTTATAAATAGCGTGGTGTTATTTTACATCTCCCTCGGCAATCAGGTATTCGGCAATCTGAACAGCATTAAGGGCTGCTCCTTTTTTAATCTGATCACTCACACACCAGAATGTAAGTCCGTTGGGGTTAGCCAGGTCCTTACGAATACGTCCCACGTGTACAGGGTCTTTTCCCGAAAGGAAAAGCGGCATTGGATATTTCTTTTCAGCAGGATTGTCGATAACTTCAACACCGGCAGCATTTTCAAAAGCAGTGCGGGCTTCTTCAACACTTACAGGGCGTTCGGTTTCTACCCATACACTTTCAGAGTGAGCACGCAGTGCAGGAACCCGAACACACATAGCACTGACTTCTACGTCCGAATGCATAATTTTGCGGGTTTCGTGATACATCTTCATTTCTTCTTTTGTGTATCCGTTATCCGTAAATACATCAATCTGCGGGATGAGGTTGTAAGCCAGCTGATATGCAAATTTGTTGACTGTAACTTCTTCGCCTGCCAGTACCTGACGATACTGAAGATCCAACTCATCCATGGCTGCAGCACCCGCACCTGAGGCTGCCTGATAAGTAGATACGTGTACACGTTTAATATGTGAAAGGTCTTCGATCGCTTTCAGGGCAACTACCATTTGGATGGTGGTACAGTTTGGATTGGCAATGATCCCTCTGGGGCGTAGTTTGGCATCGGCAGCATTTACTTCGGGTACAACCAAAGGTATATCGTTTTCCATGCGGAATGCGCTGGAGTTATCGATCATTACTGCACCGAACTTAGTGATGTCGGCAGCAAATTCTTTCGAAATGCTTGCTCCGGCTGAAGTGAAGACAATGTCAAAACCTTTGAAATCGTCACCATGTTTTAATTCTTTGACAGTCAGCGTCTGACCTTTATATTGATATGCCTTGCCGGCACTACGGGATGAACCAAATAACACTAATTCCGACATCGGGAAATTACGCTCTTCCAATACGCGTAAAAATTCCTGTCCAACGGCACCACTGGCGCCAACAATTGCGACTTTCATTTTTTAATTTAATTTAAAAGTGATTCTTTTTGTATTGTTTCCTTTTCTACTACCTTTGGGTCATGTAACCCTTAACTAATCAGTCGAAAATACCGGCTGCAAAAGTACGTTATTTAATTAAAACCTACAACCTTATGAAAAGTTCATTGTTCTTTTTGTGCCTTTTTGTGTCTTTTTTGTGTCATTGTCAGCTAAAAGATAGCTTTACTGATGGAAATTTTACTGATAATCCTGTTTGGTCGGGTACGGATAGCAATTTTAAAGTAAATGCCGGTTTTGTGTTGCAATCTGCTGCGGTGAGTACTTCGACCTCCTGGCTTTTCACTCCTTCTGTCGCCATCGAACAGGGAGAGTGGAACTGTAGTTTCCGAATCGACTATCCGACCTCTTCAGCCAACTATGCCTGTATGTATCTGATTGCCGACACGGTGATCCCTTCGCTGCTGAATGGTTACTATGTTATGGTGGGAGGTACTCCCGACGAAGTTTCATTGTTCCGAAAGCAGGGAAACGTCAAAGTTAAACTAATCGATGGCACCGATAAGCGTACCGATGGAAAAAAGCCGGAGATCGAAGTGAAAGTGACACGTGATAGTGTAGGAGTGTTCCGGCTTTACTCGAAAAGGGCGGATGAGCAGGACTTTTTCTCTGAAGGGGAAGCGCGGGATGAATCGATCCTATCTTCAGCCTGGTTTGGGCTTTCCTATTCCAACACCTCCACCACCGGTTCCTGTTATTTTTTTGATGATATTCAGGTTAGTGGCCGACCGGTGACCACTCCGGCAGCCGGCCTTGTGCCGGGTGAGATTTGTTTTAATGAGCTTATGTTTCATGCAGCGGATAGTGCTGTTGAATATATCGAGGTATATAACAGGTCGGAGCGAATCCTGAACCTGAGCCGGCTCACGATTGCTTTGCGCCGAAATGAGGGAAGTATGACTACTGTAACTGCCTTTCCGGCAGGGGTATGCCTTGAGCCCGGTACCTGTATGGCTATCACTGCTGATAGTGCACAATTAGCCGGCTATCACCTTCCTCCGGATACAGCCCGAATTGTGGAAGGCAGCAAATGGACTACCCTCAATAATGAGGAGGCAGCTTTGTTGTTGGTTGCCGACGATGGATCGACTGTTCTGGATTCGGTACATTATTCAGCTGATTGGCACCATGTGTTGATGTACGATCCGGCAGGCGTTGCTCTCGAGAAAATGCATCCTGACTTGTCCTCATCAATTGGCGGTAACTGGCATTCGGCAGCTGCGGCACACCGGTACGGATCGCCCGGGTTTCGTAATTCACAGTATAGAAGTCCCGGAGAGAACACTACAACTTTTGTATCGCTGGCGCAGGAATGGTTTAGTCCGGATAATGATGGGGTCAACGACCGCTGCATTATTCACTATTCAATGCCGGAGCCCGGTTATCTCATGCGCCTTACCATCTGCTCACCTGATGGGGCGGTGTGGCTGGTTTTAACACAGGGAGAACTCTTGTCGACCGAAGGAATTCTGAGTTGGGATGGTCAAAATAGCGAAGGCAAAATCAGCAATCCGGGTGTTTATATTTTGGTGGCCGAAGTGTACCATCCCGAAAAGGGGGTGACCAAATGCCGGAAGTTACCTGTACTCCTGACTGTAAGGTGATAATTTTAATAAATTAACACGTAATATCCGATAAATCAGCTATCTTTGCACTCGTTTTTTATTCTAAATTACAATTAATGGACAAAATTAGTTATGCCCTGGGGTTAAGTTTGGGAACGAACCTCAAAACCAATGGATTTGAAACTCTGGACTATGGAAAGTTAGCCGAAGGAATGCAGGATGTATTGGAAGGAAAACCGTTACAGATGAGTGTTCAGGAAGCTCAAAATATTATTAATCAATATTTTCAGCAATTACAGGAAAAAGTACATGCAGCTACCATTGCCGAAGGAAAGAATTTCCTGGCAGAAAATGCTAAACGAGCAGAAGTTACAACAACTAACAGTGGATTACAGTACGAAATACTAACAGAAGGCAACGGAAAAGTTCCTGTTGCGAGCGATAGCGTTCAGGTGCACTACCATGGAACCTTACTCAACGGTGAAGTTTTCGATAGCTCTGTGCGTCGTGGCGAACCGGCAACCTTTGGAGTAACACAGGTAATTAGTGGCTGGGTGGAAGCCTTACAACTGATGCCCGTAGGCTCGAAGTGGAAGTTATACATTCCTTCCGAACTGGCATATGGTGCACAGGGAGCCGGTCAGTCGATCGGTCCGCATACTACCCTGGTATTTGAAGTAGAGTTATTGGCAATTATTTAAAAAGGTACCACTCAATCAACTATAATGAAAAAATACCTAATTCTCGCTTTGGTACTGTCGGTAGCTGTTGCTGCGGGTGCTAAGGAAAAGAAAAACAGAAAATCAAAGAATCAGCCTGTTGCTGAAGTAGTTCAGTTGCCTGTATTGGTAAATGGTGTGGATTCGATGAGTTATGCCCTTGGCGTAAACATAGCGACCGATTTGTCGAACAATCTCAAGACTCTGCCAGGTGGAGTATACAACAAGGAATTGTTTTTGAAAGCCTTCAACGATGTTATGAAAGGTGATTCGGTTGTGATGATGAATGAAGATGCTCAGGCTTTCTTGCAAACATTTTTTGCCGCAGCTCAGGAAAAACAAACTATCGAGAAGCAATCAGAAGGCGAAAAGTTCCTTACTGAAAACAAAAAGAATCCTGCTGTTCAGGTTACTGAAAGTGGATTGCAGTATGTTGTGCTGACCGAAGGAACCGGGCCAAAGCCTGTTGCTACCGACAAGGTAAAGGTACATTACGAAGGTACTTTATTAGACGGGACAAAATTCGATAGTTCTTACGATCGTGGAGAGCCCATTGAATTCCCGCTAAATCAGGTGATTAAAGGATGGACCGAAGGGGTACAGCTGATGCCGGTTGGTTCAACCTATAAATTCTTTATTCCTTATGATCTTGCTTATGGAGAGCAAGGTGCCGGTGGAGTTATTCCTCCTTTTGCGACACTTATCTTCACTATTGAATTGCTCGACATCAATGCTCCTGCAGTTACCGACCAGATTAAACAATTAGAATTACAATAAATTACATTAAAATGAAAAAATTCAGTCCGTTTCTGATAGTTGCCACAGCGCTTGCTATCTTTTCATTCAGTTCATGTAATGATATAAAACCAAAATCAGTATCATTAGAAACCGTGAACGACAGTATTAATTATACCCTTGGCCAATGGCAGGGTGAGATGATCAGGGCTCAGCAATTTGCCGGTGATTCAACGGGTGTGCAGGCCGAAGCTTTTATCAAAGCACTCGACAAAGCATACAACAAAAAGGGAGATGACAATGCAATGTACTCACTCGGTGTACAGGTAGGAAAATACTTTGCTGATCAATCTAGAACAGGATTGTTCGGTGATTCTACAATGACCGTGAACGATAAGATGTTGCTTCAGGGTTTTGTAAATGCGTTGAAAGATTATCAGGAAGTAATGACCGGTCAACAGGCTGATTCACTGCTTCAGGCAGCGCAAATGCGTATTCAGTCAAAAATGTATGGTCAACCGAATAATTAATATTTAACTCCTTAGATAAAATGAAACGTATTCTTAATATAGTAACAGTAGTTGGCTTGCTGGCTTTTACAGTTAGCTCATGTACCAGTTATTCCGAAAAATCGGTTAATCTGGACAACGAACTTGATAGTTTGAACTATGCCCTTGGTTTTGCAAACGGTAAAATTGTAAACGACTATCACCTGGCGCAGGATTCCAGCAAAAATGCATTCGACGATCTTATGCGTGGCATTAAAGACGGAATGAATGCCGACGAAGTGAACGAAGAAACAGCTCAGGCTGAAGAAATGGGAACTATGATCGGTTCACAGCTTAGCTCAACTGAAGATTTCTTTGGTGATTCAACGCTTTCGGTTGATTTTGATAAACTTCGTCAGGGCCTTATTAACGGTGTGATGAATTTCACAGAACAAATGACTTCCGACGAGGCTGCTCAATATTTTAATGGAACCATGGAACGCCTTAACCGCGCACGTAGTGAAGCCAGCTATGGTGATAACAAGAAAGCCGGTGAAGATTTCCTTGCTGAAAATGCAAAACGCGAAGGTGTGGTAACAACAGAATCCGGACTTCAATACGAAGTTATTACCATGGGTAAAGGTGCAATGCCTACTGCCGAAAGTCAGGTAAAGGTGCATTACCATGGTACCCTGATTGATGGTACTGTGTTTGATAGTTCTGTTGATCGTGGCACCCCGGCTGAGTTTGGCGTAAATCAGGTAATTCGTGGCTGGGTAGAAGGCTTACAGCTGATGCCTGTAGGTTCGAAATTCAAATTCTTTATTCCTCAGGATCTGGCTTACGGACAACAAGACCAGGGTACTATTAAACCTTTTTCGACATTAGTATTTGAAGTTGAACTGCTCGAAATTCTCAACTAAATAGGTTTTTAAATATTTTTGTGTAAATTTGCTGCACAGAAATTAGTTTAGATTACATTTTGTATGGAAAAAATTGATCAGTTAGACCGAAAGATACTGCGTATCATCACTCAGAACGCCCGAATGCCTTTTAAGGATGTGGCTGAAGAATGTGGTGTTTCGCGGGCGGCCATTCATCAACGTGTGCAGCGCTTAATCGATTTAAACGTAATTACAGGCTCGGGTTACACCGTGAATCCGAAAATGCTGGGCTTCCAGATTTGCGTTTATATTGGTATTACACTTGAGAAAGGTTCGATGTACAAGGAGGTAGTACAGGAGTTGGAAAATATTCCTGAAGTGGTAGAGTCACAGTATACGCTGGGTCATTATACCATACTTGTTAAATTGTACGCAAAAAATGATGAACATTTAATGGAATTGTTAAACGGCAGGATTCAGGAAATCCCGGGTGTGGCTTCAACAGAAACACTCACTTCCCTGGATCAGCGTATCCGTCGAACCATTCCAATCGAATAAAGAATATTGTTGATGGAAACTGTTGTTAGTGGCATTCGCCCTACCGGAAATCTGCACCTCGGAAATTATTTCGGGGCGCTCCGGAATTTTATATCAATGCAGAACGAACATAATTGTTATTTCTTCATTGCCGATTATCATTCGTTAACTACACATCCCACACCCCACGATCTGCATGGCAACGTGCGGCAAGTGCTGGTCGAATACCTGGCTGCAGGACTGGATCCCGAAAAGGCTACCCTGTATATCCAGAGTGATGTGCCCGAAACGGCTGAGTTATACCTCTTTCTGAATATGAATGCCTATATTGGCGAGCTGGAACGTTGTACCTCCTTTAAGGATAAGATTCGTCAGCATCCACAAAATGTGAACGCGGGATTACTTACCTATCCTACGTTGATGGCAGCCGATATTATTATTCACCGGGCAACAAAGGTACCGGTGGGAAAAGATCAGGAACAACACCTGGAAATGACCCGTCAGTTCTCGAATCGCTTTAACAGGATGTACGAGGTAGATTACTTCCCCGAACCACAGGCTTTTAATTTTGGTCAGGCGCTGGTAAAGATTCCCGGACTGAATGGCTCCGGTAAGATGGGAAAATCGGAAGGTGAAGGAAATGCAATCTTTTTGGCCGACGAGCCGGAAGCAATTCGTAAGAAAGTAATGAAAGCAGTCACTGATGCCGGTCCTACTGTTCCAAATCAGGAGAAACCGGAAGTGATTGAGAATTTATTTCAGTTGATGCGTGTTGTTTCTACTCCCGATACCGTGGAGTATTTCGACGAGAAATACAATAGCTGTCAGATTCGTTACGGTGACCTGAAAAAGCAGTTGGCCGAAGATATGGTTCTGTTTACCGCTCCTTTCCGGGAACGGATAAAGGAATTGCTGAGTGATGAAGCATACATTTCGAAGGTTGCCCGCATGGGAAAAGAAAAGGCTCAGGCCAATGCAGCTAAAACGATTCGTGAAGTAAGAGAGATTATCGGCTTCAAGAGTTTCTGATATACCTGGATTATTATATGCCGACAGGGTGTTTCAATACAAAATTGAAACACCCTGTTGCTTTTTATAGGATAGTCTGTCGTTACCTGGCCGATACTAGCGTAACTATTTCATCTGCTTTCTCTACAAAGACAGTGGCTCCTGCTGCTTCCAGTTCGGATTGAGGACGAAATCCCCACAATACGCCAACGAAATCGACACCGGCATTGATTGCTGTTGCTGCATCTACCCCCGAATCACCTATGTATAATGTTTCGGCGGTTGATACTCCGGCTGCTGTACATAGTTCCTCTACAATACGCGGAGAGGGCTTCACAGGCACCCCCTCGCGTTGGCCCAATACACTGACAAAGGGAATTTCAGGAAAAAAGTAGTTAACCAGTTCAACGGTACCCGAGTGGAATTTATTGGATGCAACAGCCAATTGATATCCTTTATGTGTAAGCTCAGCTAATAGTTCATTAATTCCCGGATAGGGGCGTGTTTCTTCTTCGCCATGTTCCTGATAATACTTCATAAACTCATGTTTTACCATGGCAATCTCGTCAGTGCTTCGATTCGCCTCCGGTAAAGCCCGTTCTATTAATTTATTGATTCCGTTGCCCACAAAAAAGCGGTATGCCGCTTCGGGATGTACGGGGAAATTAAATTCGTTTAATGCATAATTAGTGGCAGCTGCCAGGTCGCCTATCGTATCGAGGAGTGTTCCATCCAGATCAAAAATAACCAGTTTCTTCATTCAATTACAGTAATTACTTTGTTTAATTTTATATAACAGAGATAGCCTTTACAGCTGTATCCCATTTGTTTTAGCAGTTCCCCGTATTGCTCCACCTGACGGAGGTGTTGTGGATGCTCAGCAGCTCCGAACTTATAATCGACCACAGTTGCTTGTTGTCCACGCAGCACTACCCGGTCGGGTCGATATAGCTGTCCCCCCGGAGTAACAATACTCGTCTCGTTCAATGCATTTGCAGCCGGATCAAACCAGCTTTCCACCTGAGGGAGTCGACGAAAGGCATCCAGGTCGCTGGTTATGATAGCCGATTCCTTCACGGTGATCCGTCCCTGACGGATTA
Organism: Paludibacter sp.; assembly: GCA_028691965.1. Lineage (GTDB taxonomy): Bacteria > Bacteroidota > Bacteroidia > Bacteroidales > Paludibacteraceae > Paludibacter. Next base: position 36,782 of record JAQUYE010000018.1, read on the forward strand.
ACCTGTCAACAAAAGGTTGGTAGTCGTCGGGGTGCTGCAGTTCACTCATGATCTCATGCATCAGGTTTCCGTAGTCGAGCGGGTTTTCAGTGATATCTGTTTCTTCGCGGCTAAAATTGTTTATGCTATGCCGAATCCGCAGACGACCCTGCAATAGTTCAACGGGGTAGTGATTAGCTGCAGCAGAAGATGGTGTAACTGCTTGTCCGGCTCTTTTTCTACTCACCGGCTCCCCGTAGGTATAGGTGCCCGAATCCGTATCAAAGTCACCCATTTCAAATTCCTGCTCCTGATTAGTTAGTGTGGTGTATAGGAGTGACGACAGACTATCAATGGTAATGGTTCCTTTTTTAGTTGGTTTAGGCATTTTACCAATACAATGCATCTCGTTCCGTGCCCGGGTAAAGGCAACATAAGCAACATTCAGATTGTCGATGAAGGTATGCATCATCTCCTGGTAATATTGCTGTGCGAAAACAGATTTCCCTAACCGTGAAGTGTACTCCACCGGTAACAGCGGTAACTGTGCAAAAGGTTCAACAGTGGTTTCACACCAGAGGATGGGCCGCATACGGTTATCCAGTTTCCAGTCGCAGAACGGCATAATTACCACTTTAAAGTCAAGCCCCTTCGCTTTATGGATGGTCATGATGCGCATAGCTTGCTCATTTTCGGGCATAGGGATGGTCTTCGTAATCCCTGATTTATCCCACCACTGCACAAAGCTGTTAAGGTCGGCCGTCTTGCCCTTGCTATAACTAAAAATTACATCCTGAAACGATTGAAGGAATATGGCCTCTCCGTGCCAGTCAACCAATTGAAAACGATAAATGATCTGTTCACACATTTCGAAAAGAGGGAGCTGCTTAAGAAGCGCTAATTCCTCGTTTTCAGCTTCAGTAAAATGCGGACAAAGCTGTCCCTCTACCTTCGTTTTACTGAAAAAGGCTGCCAGAGCTTCATTGTCGGGCAGACCAAGAGCTCCCCGGCCATATTCATAACTTACGATAGCTTGTTGTACCGGATCATCAGGATGAATAAACAGGTGGAGCAGTCCCGTCAGGAAGCGTACCGAAGAGGCAGAAGAGATTAACAACCCTTCGTTACCGATTACATCGTAGCTGATATCGGGTTTGGCTTCAGGAGTTGTTTTGAAATTCAATAGTTTTTCAATAATCAACTGTTGCTCTTTTTTGGTTCGCACCAGAAATGCAATGTCACAAGGCAGGAAACCCCGTCTTTGTATATCTTCTACCAGCACTGGTAGTTGTTCCAGGCTCAGCTCCGTCCATTTCTCGTCACCAGCTTCGTCGTCAATAAAACTAAAACGTACCATTCCCTCACCTGCGTTAGGTTTGGTTTTCTGTACCACCTGTTTATAGGCATTACGAATGGTGTCAGTAAGGGAGTTAAGTTCGGGAAGAACTTCACTAACAGTTTCAATTTCTTTATTCAGTAGCTCCTGAACGCAATCGGCAGCTTTTGTAAAGAACAGACTGTTGAATTCTACAAGTTGCCTGTCGCTGCGGTAATTAGTATCCAGTGAGCGGTCGTTCAGTTGTTCGGGACTGTAATCGGCATACAACTGACTGTCGAGCAGTTTCCAGTCGGAGTTTCGCCAGCGGTAAATACTTTGTTTAACATCACCTACTACCAGGTTGTCGTGCCCATTCGCCAGACTATTAGTTATAAGTGGCAGGAAGTTTTTCCATTGCATTACCGAAGTATCCTGGAATTCATCAATCATAAAATGATCGATTCGCAGTCCGGTTTTCTCGTAGATAAACGGAGTCTCACTACTATCGATGATTTTATGCAACAAGCTGTTTGAATCCGAAATGAGCATGATGTTCTGATCGTTGGTCAGCTTCTGAATCTGCAGCGACAAATCCGACATAATACCTAAGGTGTTCAGGTGCTTCTTTATGATGAGGGCAGTATTGTACTCTATGATTCCGGTATCAAGCCGGGTCAGCACTTCCTGCATTTTGGCTTGTAATCCGTTGTGGTAAACCCCTTTGATAGCTTCCACGATATCAGGAGGAGTGGATTTGGTATAGCAGTTTTCTACTTCTTCGGCCATATTCCTGAAGGTCGGAGTCGCTTCCAGCTTCTCACTAATCTTATTCAGTGACAGCATTTGGCTGCGTGATCCGCCTTTAAAATCTTCAGGTATGAGTCCCGCCTGTTCAATTAACTGTAACGCTTCCTTGCTGATGGTGGAGAGATCGTCGGTAAAGGTTTGGAGAATAGTGCTAAGCTCTCCTCTGAAAGTCTTCAGAAATTCACGATCGTGGAGTTTTTGGTGTACTGCTTCGGCTTTGTGCTGGTAGTTTTCCTTGAATATCTCGTGTCCCAGTCCCATAATATTGGAGCGCATGTTCCAATGTTCCGATTTCTCCATCTTTTCCTCGGCATAACTGGTCAGCCAGTCGAGCAGCTGTTTATTTTCAGCCGACGAGAGTTCGAAAAAGAGATTGTCGACAGCCTGTTCGAGCACATCCTGCGTGTCCAACTCCAGAGCGTATCCTCCGTGCACCCCGATTTCGCGGGCAAACGACCGGATAACCTGCTGAAAGAACTTGTCGATGGTGCTTATGGAAAATGACGAGTAGTCGTGCAATATGGCAATCAGTATTTTCTCAGCCCGTTCACGAACCTGTTCTTCCGAATACCTGTAGGTATCCATCAGTTCGCGGAGGTAGTCAGAGGGTTGCTGGTGCGCCAGTTTATGAAGTTCGAATATGATTCGTGACTTCATTTCCTCCGTAGCTTTGTTGGTAAAGGTAACAGCAAGAATGGAGCGATGACGGTTGGAATGAGCATCCTTAAACAACAAACGGATATATTCTCCGGTGAGCCGGAAGGTCTTTCCGGAGCCGGCAGAAGCACGGTATACGGTTAACATAGGCAGGGCTTTTTAGCGTTTCTTACGAAAGAACTCTTTTACAAGAGCACTACATTCGTCCTCCATCACGCCGAAAACAACTTCAGCTTTCGGGTGCAGAGCTTGAGGGGCAAAGCGTTGATAGCCTCTTTTTTCATCACGGGCACCAATTACAATACGGCTAATCTGCGACCAGCCAAGTGCACCGGCACACATAACGCAGGGTTCGAGTGTAACATAGATCGTACAGCCGACGAGGTATTTACCTCCCAGAAAGCCGGCTGCTGCTGTGATTGCCTGCATCTCGGCATGTGCTGTTACATCGGTCAGCGTTTCAGTAAGGTTATGTCCCCTTGCTATAATGCGATCGTTACATACAATCACAGCACCAATGGGAACTTCATCCCTTGCAAAAGCTGCACGAGCTTCAGCAAGGGCTTGTTTCATATAGTGTTCATCATTCATATCAGGCTACATCCTCTTCCACAACCAGGTTCTCGATAATAAAGTTTTGACGTTCCGAGGTGTTTTTACCCATATAGAACGATAATAGCTCATTTACCCCATCCTCTTTTTTAAGTGTTACCTGGTCGAGCCGTATATCTTTACCAATAAAATGCCTGAATTCATCCGGAGATATCTCACCTAATCCCTTAAATCGGGTAATTTCAGCATTTGCACCCAGCTTTTGGATGGCACTGATTCGTTCCTCTTCTGAGTAACAGTAAAGGGTTTCTTTTTTATTTCTTACCCTGAAAAGAGGTGTCTGCAAAATGTACACATGACCTTTTTTGATTAATTCAGGGAAAAACTGAAGGAAGAAGGTGATAAGCAGTAGTCGGATGTGCATCCCATCCACATCGGCATCAGTAGCAACAATCACCTTGTTATACCGTAATCCTTCAATACTTTCTTCGATGTTGAGGGCTGCCTGAAGCAGGTTAAACTCCTCATTCTCGTATACGATTTTCTTGGTAAGTCCGTAGCTGTTCAGCGGCTTCCCCCGCAAGCTGAATACTGCCTGTGTAGTAACATCACGGCTTTTAGTAATCGAACCACTGGCCGAATCACCTTCGGTAATAAAAATGCATGAATCTTCGGTGTTCCCCTTAGAGTCGTTGTAATGGATACGGCAATCCCGCAATTTACGGTTATGAAGGTTGACCTTTTTAGCTCTTTCACGAGCCAGCTTGGTAACCCCGGCAATTGCTTTGCGTTCTTTTTCAGAGTCCTGGATTTTCTGAAGCATAGCATTTGCCGATTCGGTGTTGCGATGTAGGAAGTTATCCAGTTCTTTTTTAAGAAAGTCGGAAATAAACTTATTAATTGAGATCCCGTCTTTCGAAATGTCGCGTGAGCCGAGTTTGGTTTTGGTCTGCGATTCGAACACCGGTTCTTCAACACTGATGGCCACAGCTGCGACGATCCCGTTTCGGATGTCGGTCAACTCCATGTTTTTATTGTAGAACTCTTTAATGGTTCTTGCCACAGCTTCACGGAAAGCACTTTGGTGAGTTCCTCCCTGAGTGGTATGCTGGCCGTTTACGAACGAATAATATTCTTCTCCGTACTGATCCGTATGCGTAAAAGCAATTTCGATATCTTCTTCTTTCAGGTGAATAATAGGATAGAGTGCTTCGGAGGTAATATTCTCGTTGAGCAGGTCCAACAGTCCGTTGCGCGAATGGATTTTCTTCCCGTTAAAGATGAGTGTAAGGCCCGTGTTGAGATAGGCATAGTTACGAAGCATGGTTTCGATATACTCATCATTGTATTTGTAGTTTTCGAAGAGCGTCTCGTCGGGTTCAAAGTACACATAGGTACCGGTATCACTCCCTTCGTAGGCTTCTATCCCGTAGTCCTTAGTCAGTTTTCCCTGCGCAAACTCAGCCGCTCTGGTTTGTCCTTCGCGAAAACTTTTTACAATAAATTTCCTTGCCAGAGCGTTTACAGCCTTTGTACCCACACCATTCAGTCCAACTGACTTTTTAAAGGCCTTCGAGTCGTACTTACCTCCGGTATTCATAACGCTGACAGCGTCGATCATTTTCCCCAACGGAATACCCCGGCCATAATCACGAACTGTCACATGCCCGTCGTGTACATCAACAGTTATCTGGCGACCGGCACCCATGCGGAATTCGTCCACACAGTTATCCAATACTTCTTTTAATAAAACATAAATACCATCATCCGAATGCGACCCGTCACCCAGTTTTCCGATATACATACCCGGACGCCTGCGTACATGCTCTAACCCTTCGAGGGTGATAATGTTACTGTCGCTGTAATCTACTTGTTGCATCGGTTTTTCATCTTCAGTTGCTGCCATGTTCTCTCTTTTATTAACGTGTGATCCAGGATTCCGGATTCAGAATGTTCCTTTCTTTCCAGATCTGAAAATACAATTCGGTTTTATTATCGTTGTCGGGGTCGGTATAAATTCGGCCCAGACTTTGTTTTGCACTTACCTTTTGACCTACTTTTACACTTACTCCTGTCAGGTTCGAATATACCGACCAGTATTGTCCGTGCTGAATAATAATAGCGTAATTGCTTCCCGGTACTGTAAAGATTTTCGAAACGGTTCCTTCAAAAACAGCCCTTGCCAGAGTTCCGGCAGGAGTTTGAATGTAAATACCCTTGTTATTTATGGTCACGTATTTCAAAACCGGGTGTGGCTGTACACCGAATCGTCCACTTATAAATCCACGCTCAGCGGGCCATGGTAAGCGACCGGCATTGGAAGCGAAACTACCTGATATGAGTTGTTGCTCTTTCGTTAAGGTATTTTCCTTCCCTGTTGCTTTGGTGGGTTGCTGTGTTTTCTTTTCGCCCGGTTTTGTCTCTTCTTTTTTTGCTTTTGCTTTCGCCTGTTCTTCCTGCTTTCGGATTTCTTCAGCAATGATCTGTTCGATTTTTTTATTCAGCTCATTGGCAATCCGTTGTTGACGGCGTTGCTCTGCACGAAGTGAACTTTCCTTTTTCTTTAGTGCTCCAAGGGCAACATCTTCCTTTCGTTTATCAACTTCCAGTTTTTTCTTTTCCGATTCTTGTTTTAATCGTATTTCCTCCTGGGTCTGACGATGCCGTTCCAGTTGTTCGGCTTTAGCTTTCAGTTCAGCCTGGGTCTTTTCGATTTCGGCCGCCTGGTGTTTGCGGTAGTTGGCAAATTCCTGCAAGTAACGTAAACGCCGGTACGACTGATCGAAATTATCCGACGATAGTACAAACATTATTTTATTATAAATACTCCGGTTCACATAGGTCTCCCGAACTGTATGTGCATATTCCTCCTTGCGTTCTTTTAATTCCCGCTCCATTTTTCGGGTCTCAGCATTTAGCTTGCTCATTTCCCGATCCAGTGCATTGATCTCCTGCGCAATTGTTGTAATAAGGTTGTCGCGTTGCTTAATATTCTTAGTTAAAACGTTTAGTTTGTTCAGGGTGGTACGCTGATTTTTCCTGGTCTCGTTAAGAATTTTTCCGGTTGTTTCCAGTTGACGCAAGGCTTCCTTGCGTTTACGCTCCAGCTCTTCTACACTCTGACCTGTGGCGAGTGTACAAACGGATAAAAACAAAACGAACGTATAGATGATTTTTCGCATAACTTACTTAAGAAACTTAACTGAATTACCCACTTTATATCCGGCGGTACTTATCTCCGGAATGTTGATTGGCTCATTGGCGACCAGGCGGGTCAGCACGATTGTCAGGTCGAACTTCTTTGAGCCGGCACGCAGGTTTAACTGATGCCTGAAAGGAAACACCAGTCCGTTCTGATCTGTGAACTGGTCGTAGTTTGCGGCGAATTGAGCATCCTCATTCGGCAGACTAACTTCCGAACGTCTGATTGTATAGTCACTACCCAGGGTGAATTGTTGCCGGAATGATGTGCTTGTCCTGCTAAGGTACATTACTCCATCCTTAGTCGTGGGCTTAAGAGTCGTTAGCGATGCCCCGTTAACTACAAATAATCTGTTGGTGAGCAAGGCCTCTATAGTTGTAAAATCCAGACTAATACCGAATTGATCGCTAAACTGTGAATAAGTACCGGTGTACACAAGCTTTCGCATTTTATCAAGCACCAAAAAACTTTCTTTTGTGAAGCGTGCTACAAACATTT
>JAQUYE010000019.1 GCA_028691965.1 Paludibacter sp.
CGATCTCTTCGAACAATCCGTCGATTCCCTTCGGAGGCACGACACCGGTGGAAAGAACCACCATGTCGTGTTCGGCTTCCATGAGCTTACCGGTGTTAATGTCTTCGTAACGAAGGATAAGGTCGCCGCCTTCCTTTTCGGTTATGCGGCCAATTTTTCCTTTTACAAAGTTTACTCCCATGCCTTTTGCCTGCTGATAGAACTCTTCGAATCCTTTCCCAAACGAGCGGATATTGATGTAGTAGATGGTCACATCAGCCATTGGCAATGCGCCCATCAGGAGCTGTGCCTGTTTGATGGAATACATGCAGCAGATCTGTGAGCAAATCGGATTGCCGATGGTGGCATCGCGGGAGCCTACACATAATACATAGGCCAGTCGATCAGGCATTTTGCCGTCGCCCGGACGAAGAATGGTATTAAACGGACGGGTAGGAGCCAGCTGGCGTTCCATCTGCATGGCAGTAATAATATTCTTATACTCACCAAAGCCGTAACGAGGCATTTTCTTAGCATCGAACAGGTCGAACCCGGTAGCCAGAATAACAGTCTTTACGTGCAGGTTCATAGTTTCCGGTTCCATGGTGAAGTCGATACAGTTGGTCGGACATACCTTCTCGCACGCACCACAAAGGGTACAGTTGTCGATATCGATGGCTGCAGCTTTCGGACTGGCAATGCTAAAGGGGATGAAAGCGGCTTTGCGACCTACCAGACCGTACTGGTACTGGTCGGTAACGCTTACCGGACAAGCCTGCTCGCAAAGCTGGCAGGAGGTACAGTCGGCTACATGAACATATCGTGGTTTTTTGATTACTTTCGCTACAAATTCGTTATCGCTCACCTTGCGGATACTTCCGACTTCCGATCCCGTGAAGATGGTAATATTCGGATGACGCGATATCTCGGAGATCTTCGGAGTGGTAATACAGGCGGAGCAGTCGAGGGTAGGGAATACCTTGCTCAGCATGATCATCTTACCGCCCACGGATAAATCCTTTTCTACGAGCAATACCTTGTAACCCGTTACGGCCAGGTTGAGAGCAGCCTCACTGCCCGCAATGCCGGCACCGATTACCAGTGCGTCGTAGGTGATGTTTTTTATCGTGTTTTCCATTAACTATGCCGTGTTTTAAGTAAATACTCATTAAAGCTTTTTACCTGTTTTACAAACGATGCACTACACACCGAACAGATGGCCGCCATACGAAGACGTGCGGGATCCAGTTCGCTTTCTTTCATCAGGTTGTGTGTTTTCGAGACCAGATTACCGGTTTTTTCGGTACACGACTCTCCATATACACAGTCGCTACCATCAGCAGCAATAAAAACGCCATCGAAGCCTTTTTCATAGGCATACAGAATCCAGCTGGGTTTGATGGCACTGGAACAGGGAACAGAGATGGTATAGACGGTAGGAGGATAATGTAATTTCAGAAGTCCTGCCATATCAATGGCAGGATCTGAAATCTTCTCAGTGGAAAATACAAGTATCTTCGCACTCTTGGCGTTTATTTCTCCCATAGCTGGAATACTTATTTCTTACGTAAGTAAATTTTGAAATAACCGTTTTCTTCTACGGTTCCCAGGAATTCGTGTCCTTGTTTGGTACACCATTTCGGGATGTCAACCTTGGTTCCTTCGTCGGCCGAAAGTACTTCCATTACATCACCTGCTGCTACGCCGCCGATTGCTTTCTTTGCTTCCAATAGTGGCCCCGGACAAGCTGTTCCACGTGCGTCTACTGATTTTGCTACTGCTACTGCTTTTAATTCTTCCTGTGTCATGATTGTAATTATTAATTGTTAGTTGTTAGATGAATAGTTGGATGCTGCTTTCGCCGGCTTCGGCAACAAAGGTTGCGGCACCTGCCATACGCAGATCGGGATAGTCGATAAATTCTTCCTTTTTGAAGCCCATTAGTCCTGCCGACATTTCGCAAACGGTAATCTCAATACCCAGTTCGCCCGCTTCTTTGAACATCTGGTCGATCGACATTACGTTTTGTTTCTTCATCAGGTACTTAATCATTACCGGACCCATACCGGCCATGTTCATATTCGAGAGTTTTAGTTTGTTGTACCCGCGCGGGAGCATGAAGCCAAACATCTTCGATATAAAGTCTTTTCCTTCGGCTTTCTTTCGTGCATCACGAAGTGCTGAAAGCGACCAGAACGAAAAGAATAGTTTCACTTGCGTGTCCATGGCAGCGGCAGCAATGCTGATAACCATGGCAGCCATAATTTTGTCGAGATCGCCCGAAACGACCGCTATCGACAGTTGATCTTTACGATTGTTCTCCAGTTGGTCGACCCGTTTCTGCAACGCTTCTATCTGTTCGATAAGTTGTGCAGCTGTAGGTTCTGATGATGTGCTCATAAATAGGATAAGTTTTAGTTGTTGACTGAAGCAAAGATAGGGATTCGTTCAATACGATGCTGATAATCAGGCGTGCAGATGCGTATCTTATTTTGTGATAAATGTCACAAAAACATAGGTGTTCAGATCAGTTACTTTCCTGTTCTTTATTGGTTTTTTAACAGGAAATCTGTGAAAAAATATATATCTTTGCAAGTCATTTAGTATCAAATTCAGTTTCCATGTCGAAAACAAGTACACAATACGATCAGGCAGCTGCACAGTGTCGTGATCTGTTCACGAAAAAGTTAAAGGATTACGGTTCGTCCTGGCGCATTATGCGTTCACGGTCGGTTACCGATCAGATATTTATCAAGGCAAACCGCATCCGCAGTATAGAGATTAAGGGGGTTACCAAAGTGGATGAAGGAATTCGATCGGAATTAATTGGCATTGTAAACTACGGCATCATTGGTCTTATTCAGTTGGAAAAGGGGATCTCGGATGAAGACGACATGACCAACGACGAAGTGATTGCCCTTTATAACAGCTTGCTTCAGCAGGCGAAGGACTTAATGATGAATAAAAATCATGATTACGATGAAGCCTGGCGTTCGATGCGTACCGAGTCGTACACGGATTTGATTTTGATGAAGATTAAACGGACCAAACAGATTGAGGATAATCAGGGAGTGACGCTTGCCTCGGAAGGAATAGATGCGAATTATTTTGATATGATTAACTATGCCATCTTTGGTCTGATAAAAATGGAGGAGAATAGTTGAATTTAGGAAGAAAAAGAAGACATCCACGTACCACAGGGCCTGCCTTCTCAAGTACCAGGCAGGGCAGATTTACATTACATTTGTTGCGGATACTGACAAGTGCCGTATTTATTTTCTCAGGAATCGTAAAAGCGGTCGACCCCCTGGGTACCGTATATAAGATAGAAGATTACCTGCAGGCTTTCGGAGTCGACTGGATTCAGGTATCGGTGGTGGCTTACCCTGCTGCTTTTTTATTGATAGCTCTGGAGTTGATGATTGGTATTCAACTGCTGTTTATGGTCCGGTTCAGGCTATCGACTTTGCTTGCCTTCCTGTTTATTGTAGTGATGACTCCACTCACGCTTTACATAGCGCTTTACAACCCGGTGACCGATTGCGGGTGCTTTGGTGATGCAATTACCATTTCGAATTGGCAGACTTTTGCAAAGAATATGGTACTGCTGTCCATTACGCTGGTGTTACTGCTATCACGGGCTAAGTTCAAGACTTTCTTTGTAGCCCGGGTAGAAAATGTGATTGCACTTGTTTTTCTGGTAATGGCCGGTGCCTTTATGGCCTACAACCTGATGCACCTGCCCATGCTCGATTTCCGTCCGTATAAAAAAGGAGTGGATATTAAAGCTGCCATGAAAATTCCCGAAGGGGCACCCATCGATGAGTACACCTACAGCTTTACCTACCGGAAAGATGGCAGGCAGAAGCGTTTCGGATTAAATGACCTGCCCGATTCGACCTGGACATTCGTGGAGCAACATTCGGAATTGATCCGCAAGGGCTATGAGCCCGAAATAAAGAGTTTCACGATTCTCGATGCTAACTTCCAGGATATCGGTGGCGATATTCTTGATTTTAACGGAACAAGCTATCTGGTGCTGATGTATGACCTTACCCGGACTTCCGCCAGGGGGATAGCACGCATCAACGACTTGTACGCTAGCCGTGCCGACAGTCGCGGGCGGTTCTTCGGGATTACTGCTTCTTCGTCGGAAGTGGTGGCGGAATTCAAAAAACAACATAAGCTTACCTTCCCTATCTATTCGGCCGATCCTGTTTTCCTTAAAACAATCATCCGTGCTAACCCGGGTGTAGTGGTTATCACCAACGGGACGATAGTCGATAAACGTAACTGGAGAGATATAGACAACTTAAAATAAATAACAAAACAATCAAGTAAAATGAGAAAGAACATTGTTGCAGGAAACTGGAAAATGAACAAGACCCTTCAGGAAGGGATGGCCCTTGCTGCCGAATTGAACGAGGTACTGAAAGGTGCTGCTGTGAATTGTGATGTGGTAATCGGTACTCCGTTTATCCACCTGGCAAGTGTGGCTGCTGCCGTTGATGCTACCAAAATTGGTGTGGCTGCTCAAAACTGTGCCGATAAGGAATCGGGTGCCTATACCGGCGAAATCTCAGCTGCCATGGTTAAATCGACCGGCGCTGCTTACGTGATCCTTGGTCACTCGGAGCGTCGCGCTTATTACGGCGAGACAGCTGCTATCCTTAAAACAAAAGTAGAACTGGCGTTGAAGAACGAACTCACTCCTATCTTCTGTATCGGTGAAGTATTGGCCGAACGCGAAGCTGAAAAGCATTTTGAGGTAGTGAAAGAACAAATCGAAGCTTCTTTATTCGACCTGTCGGCTGAAGATTTCGGTAAGATTGTACTTGCTTACGAACCGGTTTGGGCAATTGGTACAGGTAAGACTGCCAGCTCTGCTCAGGCTCAGGAAATGCATGCCTTTATCCGTCAGACACTGGTGGCTAAATTTGGTAAGGAAGTAGCCGATAACACTTCTATCCTTTACGGTGGTAGCTGTAATCCTGCTAATGCTAAGGAATTGTTTGCCAATCCGGATGTAGATGGTGGTTTGATAGGTGGTGCTTCGTTGAAGGTGGCCGACTTTAAAGCTATTATCGACGCATTTTAAGTAAGTCATGGCAAAAACTAAATCGGTGTATGTGTGCCGTAACTGCGGCAACGACTCTCCTAAATGGATCGGTAAATGTCCGGCCTGCGGAGAATGGAACACGTACGTGGAAGAAATTCTCACGAAGGAAACAAAACAGCAGGTACAGTTATCCGGTTTAGAAATTCCAAAATCCAAACCCATTCTGATTTCAGAAATTGAAACAGAAGAAGAAGTCCGCATCGATACCCGGTCGCCCGAGCTGAACCGGGTACTCGGTGGCGGTCTTGTTCCGGGATCGCTGGTGCTGATAGGTGGCGAACCGGGCATCGGTAAATCGACCCTGGTGTTGCAGGTGGTACTTAATCTCACCGGTAAACGTATATTATATGTGTCGGGCGAGGAGAGTGTAAAGCAAATAAAGCTAAGGGCCGAGCGGCTCAAGGGCTTTAATCCCGATTGCTTTGTGGTGAGTGAGACGGCCCTGGAGCAGATCTTTACGCATATCCGCAGCACGGAACCCGATCTGGTAATTGTAGATTCCATCCAGACGGTATCCACCGAAACCATCGATTCGTCGCCCGGAAGTGTATCGCAGGTACGCGAATGTGCAGCTGCCCTGCTAAAATACTGCAAGACATCGGCTGTGCCGGTACTGTTGATCGGTCACATCACCAAAGAAGGCAGCATTGCCGGTCCGAAGGTGCTGGAACACATTGTGGATACCGTACTTCAGTTTGAAGGTGATCAGCATTATATGTACCGCATCCTTCGTTCGATAAAGAATCGTTTCGGTTCTACTGCCGAACTGGGCATCTTTGAAATGCAGCAGAGCGGACTGCGCGAAGTGAGCAATCCCTCCGAATTACTACTCTCACAAAACCACGAAGGACTGAGTGGGGTAGCCATTGCTTCGGCTATAGAAGGTATTCGTCCGTTTCTGATTGAAGTGCAGTCGCTGGTAAGTTCGGCAGCCTATGGTATGCCGCAACGTTCAGTCACCGGCTTTGATTTGCGACGACTAAACATGCTGCTGGCTGTGCTCGAAAAGCGTGCCGGCTTTAAACTGGCTCAAAAAGACGTGTTCCTTAATATTGCCGGTGGCATCAAGGTGGTCGATCCGGCCATCGACCTGGCAGTGATGGCAGCGGTGTTGTCGTCGAACCTCGACATCCCGCTCGAAAAACATACCTGCATGGCAGGTGAAGTCGGACTCTCGGGCGAAATACGTCCCATTAACCGTATCGAACAACGCATACGGGAAGCCGAGAAGCTGGGTTTCACCAAAATGGTTATCCCCTGGTTTGAGATGAAGGGGATCAACCTTTCCAATACGAAGATTGAACTGATACGGGTGCGGAAAGTTGAGGAGGCATTTCGGGAGCTATTTAAGAAATCAATCAACAAGTAAGAACTTGCATTTAATTTATTAATCAGCATGAATATCCGAAAGCGACGGTTGAATACTGTTGGTGTTAAGTTGAGCAGCTTTATTATCAGTGTATGCCTGATTAGCCTGGCTGTTGGTTGTGAGAAAATTATACTTCCCGGAGTTCAAACACTTGATGTGCAGGATGTGAAGTATACATCTATACAGGTACAGGGAAGTGTGATTTCGGACGGAGGAGGGGCGCTATTTGCCAAAGGATTCTGTTGGAGCAGGTGGAAAATTAAAAGCAACCGGGACAGTTCACTGGAATATTCCGAATGCTGATGCAACCAATGAATCTGGATTCAATGGATTGCCGGGAGGTTACCGAAGTTACGTAAACGGGGTCTGTTTTAGTATACGTGATAATGCAAGCTGGTGGACTTCAACTCCTGTAAGTGAAGCCAAAGCTCTTTCGTACCATATAACATTATATAAAACAAGTGATGTTCAGATCATAGACAATAATAAGAACTATGGTTTGTCGGTTCGATGTATATTGAATGAAGAATAGGTCAGCAATACAATTAACATATTCTCCAAAAAAACACAGCATTTATTTTGCGATTTCAAAAATTGTCGTATCTTTGCACCGCTTTAGTCGAAAAGCATAGAACAAAAGAAAGAACGGGCGTTTAGCTCAGCTGGTTCAGAGCATCTGCCTTACAAGCAGAGGGTCGGCGGTTCGAATCCGTCAACGCCCACCCATTCATTCTTTCTCACATCTAAAAAACACACTTCGGGCGTTTAGCTCAGCTGGTTCAGAGCATCTGCCTTACAAGCAGAGGGTCGGCGGTTCGAATCCGTCAACGCCCACACTAAACAAATTCAAAAGGTTGAACGCAATGTTCAACCTTTTTTATTTTAAGCCAAAATGATGGTTATCTGTGAATAATCTTGTAAATTTGCGTTCTATTATTCAATTTTTTAGTTCAACATGAGAAAAGTCAGAGTGAGATTTGCTCCCAGTCCGACCGGCCCCCTGCATATCGGAGGTGTTCGTACTGCTTTGTATAACTACTTATTTGCCCGTAAACACGGTGGTGATATGCTCCTGCGTATCGAGGATACTGATTCGGCCCGCTTTGTTCCCGGTGCAGAAGATTATATTGTTGAGGCCCTGGACTGGCTGGGCATCACCATCGATGAAGGAGTAGGTGCAGCCACTGAAGGAACGCATGCTCCCTATCGCCAAAGCGAACGGAAAGCGATCTATCGTCAGTATGTGGATCAGTTATTAGAAGCAGGGAAGGCCTATATAGCTTTCGACACTCCTACCGAACTGGAGGTTAAACGTGCTGAGATTGCCAATTTCCAGTACGACGCTTCTACCCGTATGTCGATGCAAAATTCGCTGACACTTCCGGCCGACGAAGTGGCAAGGAAAATAAGCGAAGGGGAGAATTATGTTGTTCGTATAAAGATAGAACCCAATCAGGATATACTTGTAAACGACCTGATTCGTGGTGAGGTGAGTATTAACTCGTCGGTTATTGATGATAAGGTGTTGTATAAGGCTTCCGACGAATTGCCGACCTATCATCTTGCCAATGTGGTGGATGATCATTTGATGGAGATTACGCATGTGATTCGCGGTGAAGAGTGGTTACCCTCGGCGCCCCTGCATGTGTTACTATACCGTTACCTGGGCTGGGAAGCTGAGATGCCTGCCTTCGCCCATTTACCTTTGTTGTTGAAACCCGACGGAAACGGAAAGCTGAGCAAACGCGACGGTGATCGTCTTGGATTCCCGGTGTTCCCGCTCAACTGGAACGACCCGAAATCGGGCGACCTGTCATCCGGTTATCGCGAAGCCGATTATTTTCCTGAAGCTGTTGTTAACTTCCTTGCCTTCCTGGGATGGAACCCGGGTACCGAACAGGAAATCTTCTCCATGGAAGAACTGATTGAAGCTTTCTCGCTCGACCGCGTTAGCAAAAGCGGGGCTAAATTCGATTTTGAAAAGGGAAAATGGTTTAATCACCAGTACCTGCAGCTAAAGTCGGTTGACGAAATTACCGACCTGTTTCAGCATTATTTAATTGAATCAAAAGATCTTATTGAAGATAGTGATAAGGTTCGGAAAGTGGTAGAGCTGGTACGCGAACGTGCCCACTTTGTCCATGAACTCTGGGATCAGTCTTACTTCTTCTTTACTGCTCCCGACGAATACCTGGAAGCAGATGTGAAGAAACGCTGGAAGGCGGATTCGCCCATCCATATGCGGGAATTGTCGGAACTCCTCGAAAGACAGGATGATTTTAGTGCTGCTGTTACCGAAGAACTGGTGAAGAACTGGTTACAGGAAAAGGGGTACGGTATGGGTGCAGTGATGAATGCTTTCCGACTCAGCATAGTGGGTGCTTCAAGAGGTCCGCATATGTTCGATATCATCGGACTTATCGGAAAGGATGAAACCCTCCGTCGACTTCGTCGGGCGGTAAATGTATTGGGAGCCAACTAAGACTATGCCGAGACCCAGGGTTCTAATAATTACCTATTACTGGCCTCCTTCGGGAGGTGCCGGGGTGCAGCGCTGGGTGAAGTTTACCAGGTACCTGCGCGACTTTGGCTGGGAGCCTGTAGTCTATATCCCCGAGAACCCCGAATATCCGGCACTGGATGCTACTTTTGCGAACGACTTGCCCGAAGGGCTGGAAGTGCTTAAACGTCGGATATGGGAACCTTATAGTATCTATCGTAAATTAACCGGAAAAGGTGACCAGCCTATCAATGCTGGCTTTATATCCGAAAACGGAAAAAAAGGCTGGAAGGATAAACTGTCCATCCGCATCCGTGGTAATCTGCTGATACCTGATCCGAGAATGTTCTGGATTCGTCCCTCGGTTCGCTACCTCAGCCGGTATTTGCATGAGCATCCTGTTCAAGCCATCGTAACTACCGGTCCGCCGCATTCGATGCACCGCATCGGATATGGTATAAAAAAGCAGTTCCCCGGTTTACCCTGGGTGGCCGACTTCCGTGATCCGTGGACGAATATCGACTTTTATCACGAATTAGGACTTACCCGCTTGTCGGATGCTATTCACCACCGCATGGAGCGACAGGTGGTGCAGTCGGCCGATGCTGTTGTAGTTGTTTCAGTTGGTATGAAAGAAGAATTCAGCTTGCTGAACCCCAACCGGCTGGTGATGATCCCCAACGGGTTTGATACCGCTGATGTGCAACCGACCGGTGCAGCCCCTGATCAGCAGTTTACCATATCGCATATCGGTACCATGAATGCTGCCCGCAATCCGGAAGTTATCTGGAAGGCTATCCGGCAGTTGTGCGACGAGAATATCTTCTTCAAAAAGGATGTGAAGATACAACTGATCGGAAAGGTCGATTTCTCGGTGCTCGAATCACTGAAGCACTACGACCTGGAGGAGAAGGCCGAAAAAACGGATTACCTGCCGCATGCTGAAGCAATACAACGCCAGCAATCGTCGCAGGTTTTGCTGTTGATCATTAATAATACGCCGAATGCCAAAGGCATACTCACCGGTAAGTTCTTCGAATACATTGCTTCGGGCAGACCGGTATTGGGAGTGGGACCGTCGGATGGTGATGCGGCACAGGTACTCAACGAGACTGGTGCAGGCAGGATGATTGATTACGAAGATCTTGAAACTGCAAAAAAAGTGCTGCTCGAATGGTATGCCTTGTACCAGGAGAATCGCCTGAAAGTAGCAACTGCGAATGTTGATAAATATTCACGTCGCTCGCTCACCGGGAAGCTCACAGAATTACTGCAGGAACTACATGATAAACACGCTACAACATGAAACGAATTATGACCATAGTAGGTGCCCGTCCTCAGTTTGTGAAGGCAGCAACCCTTAGCAGGGAGTTTGCCCGGGTGGGGATAGAAGAGAAGATAATACATACCGGACAGCATTTCGATGCGAATATGTCGGAGGTGTTCTTTACCGAGATGGAAATCCCAAAGCCCTCCTATCAGCTCGATATAAACGGAGTCGGGCACGGAGCTATGACAGGGCGCATGCTCGAAGGTATAGAAACAATATTGCTCAATGAAAAGCCGGATGCGGTATTGGTGTACGGCGATA
Organism: Paludibacter sp.; assembly: GCA_028691965.1. Taxonomy (GTDB): domain Bacteria; phylum Bacteroidota; class Bacteroidia; order Bacteroidales; family Paludibacteraceae; genus Paludibacter. Next base: position 10,559 of record JAQUYE010000019.1, read on the forward strand.
CGAATTCGACCCTTGCCGGAGCACTGGCAGCTGCCAAACTGCATATTCCGGTGGTACATGTGGAAGCCGGCCTGCGTTCGTTTACTATGCAGATGCCCGAAGAGATTAACCGGATTCTGACCGACCGTATCTCAACCGTCTTGTTTTGTCCAACAGATACAGCACTCAACAACCTCGCCGCCGAAAGATTTGACAAACTGCCCGTCACCATTATAAAGAATGGCGATGTGATGCAGGATGCGGCTCTCTTTTATGCTCAGAAGGCAGCCGAAAAGGCTACGGTTATGAAGCAACTGCCGGTACAGCAATTCGCATTGGCTACGGTACACCGTCAGGAAAATACCGACGATCCGTCCAAACTAAAAGAGATAGTAGAGGGCCTGAATGTCCTTCATCGCGAACTGCCGGTAGTGCTGCCCTTGCACCCCCGTACCCGTAACATCCTTAATCAATCGGGCTTAAAGGTCGATTTTATAACCATCGATCCGGTTGGTTATTTTGATATGATTAGTCTGCTGCAACACTGCGACCTGGTAATTACCGATAGCGGAGGAGTGCAGAAGGAGGCTTTCTTCTTTGGGAAGCATTGCATCACCCTGCGCGAACAGACCGAGTGGGTAGAGCTGGTGGAACAGGGCTATAACCGACTGGCAGGAAGTGATCCGGAATTGTTGATGAGTGCATATCGTCATTTCATGCAACACCGGTCCGACTTTACAGTCGACCTCTACGGTAAAGGAAAAGCAGCTGCTATGGCTGTGGAGTGGATAAATGCGTGGTAGATTTTAGTATCCCGTTATTTTTCACGTATTTTACACTTCAAAGTAACCGTATATGTTTTATCACTTTTTTACCGGCGAAAGCAATTATAGTAAAGCATTCCTGGAGCTATTAGAGAAAATAGCCAATCCTGCCGAGCACCTGATCGTGTTTGGCTTTGCACGCAGGCAGAATAAAGGTATCCGTTACTCTGAGAAACTGGCAGGTAGAATTAAGTACCTTACAAAAGCAGGTGATTTGCTGTATGTGGTGAAACATCTTCCTGCGGCCGACTGGATATACCTTCATTACCTGGCCTATGATCCTTCGCTGCTATACTGGTCGTTAAACAAATCCCTTGTTCAACGCAGCACCTGGGTAGTGTGGGGTAACGATATCTATTCTTATTATAAACGAAACAAGAATCTCAAAACCCGCATATACGAGGTCTTACGTAAGCGTATTATTTCAAATTTTACAGAGATTGCCGCCTTTGTAGAGGAAGATTATGACCTTATCAAAAAGCTATACACTACCAGGGCCGGATACATTCCTATTCTGTATCCTATTCCTGTAAATACCGAACACCTGGATGCAGCAAAGGCAACGAGCTCATCTGAATGTCCTGTTTTCCTGATTGGGAACTCCGGCGATCCTTCCAATCTTCACCTTGAAATGATTGATTACCTGGGTCGTTTTTCTACCGAAGAGTTTATTGTTAAGTGTCCGTTGTCGTATGGTGCCGGTGTGAACTATCAGGCAAAAGTAATCGAATACGGGAGGAAAGTGCTGGGCGATAAGTTTGTGCCGGTAACGGAGTTTATGGATGCCGAAGCCTATGCACGCTTACTGGCCGGTGTTGATGTGGCATTAATGAATCACCGCCGGCAACAGGGACTGGGTAATATTATGGCATTGATGTACCTGGGTCGTAAGGTATACCTGCGCTCCGATATTAGTTCCTATTATTATTTCAGGCGCAATAAGCTGGAAGTATATGCTATTGAAACCATTCCCACACTCAGTTACGAGGAGCTTGTTCGTCCCGTTGAGGATGCGGAACATACAATCCCGTTGATTTCGGAACTTCTTTCTTTCACGAATTATAAGCAACTTTGGAGTCACCTTCTTAATAAACACATCTCATGATTAATGTCACAAAGACCTATCTTCCGAATCGGGAAAAGTTTAACTGCTACGTCGACCAGATCTTTGAAAGCGGATGGTTAACCAATAACGGTAGGGTGTTGCAGGAGCTGGAACGCCAACTGGCGGCTTACCTGGGTGTGGAGCATTTGTTGCTGGTATCCAACGGTACGCTTGCCCTGCAGATTGCCTACAAGGCCCTGGGCATCACAGGAGAGGTGCTTACCACTCCCTTTTCGTTTGTTGCCACCACCAGCTCGCTGGTATGGGAAAACCTGACACCCGTATTTGTAGATATCGACCCGGTGAGTTTTAATATTGATCCGGATAAACTGGAAGCAGCTATTACCGAGCGGACAACGGCCATCCTGCCGGTGCATGTGTTTGGCAATGCCTGTGAAGTAGAAAAGATTGATGAGTTGGCTCAGCGCAGGGGTTTGAAAGTAATCTATGATGCTGCTCATGCCTTTAGTGTGAACCGTAACGGAAAGAGTCTTCTTAACTATGGTGATGCTTCGGTGTTAAGTTTTCACTCCACAAAGATATTCCACACCATCGAAGGGGGAGCTATCATTTTTAAACGGAAGGAAGATTATGAGAAGGCTTGCCTGATGATTAACTTCGGGATATCCGACTACGACAAGGTGGATATGCTGGGAATTAATTGTAAGATGAACGAGTTCCAGGCTGCCATGGGATTATGCGTGCTGTCGGAGATGGACGATATACTGGAAGGCAGAAAGCGTGTGTGGGAGAAGTACCGCGCGTATTTCGCCCGGCACGGGGGTGTTGCCCTTCAACAACTTCATCCCGGCTTTAGTGATAACTATGCCTATTTCCCTGTAGTGCTTAAGGACGAGGCTACACTGCTGGCAGTTAAAAGTGAGTTGAATAGTCTCAATATCAATCCCCGACGGTATTTTTATCCTTCGCTGAATACGCTCGGTTACCTCGAAGCCACGATGCCCTGCCCGCTTTCGGAATCGCTGGCATCCCGTATTTTATGTCTCCCCTTGTATGCCGACTTACCCGCTGAGTCACAGGAGATGATATGTTCAATAATAAGTAAACACACAACAGAAGCATGATGGAAACAAGTTTTTACACGGAAAGTGAATTGGCTGCCCTGGGTTTTAAGCAGATTGGCAAGCAGGTAATGATTAGCCGTAAAGCTTCTGTTTACAGTCCTGAGAAGATCAGTATCGGCGACCATGTGCGCATCGACGACTTTTGTATCCTGAGCGGTAATATTACCATTGGTTCGTATATCCATATTTCGGCCTATACTGCTTTGTACGGTCGCTATGGCATTGTGCTCGAAGATTTTGTAACGATATCGGGACGGGTAATTGTGTATAGTCAGAACGACGATTACTCGGGATCGCATCTTACAAATCCGATGGTGCCAGTGGAGTATACCAATATTACCGGTGCTGAGGTAGTCTTTAAAAAACATGCCATTGTTGCCTCCGGTTCGGTTATCTTACCCGGCGTATGCATGCACGAAGGTGCCTGCCTGGGTGCCATGAGTATGGCGAAGACCGATATTCCCGAATGGACTATCTATGCAGGTATTCCTGCCAAAAAGGTGTCGCAGCGGGATCGTAAGATACTGGAGCTTGAACAGCAAATGAAACAGAACTACGGTCGTTGAAAGGGTGATTTAACCAGCAAAAGCTTGCTTATAATGAAGGTCCGGAAGTTGTCGTACATCGACCGGAAGAAGACCCTTACAATTACCAGGTACAGAAGCGCAGCTCCCGCCAGTTGAGTAGCAAGGGTGGCTGCTACCGGCCAGTTAAGCAGGTTGATGAGTGCGGCTGCAGTGCCAACAAGTATACCGGTAATGATGCCCGGAAGCAGGTTGAGCAGTTGTTGCCCGACCGGCTGATTCAGTTCTTTTTTAACAAACCATACCGATACAGGATAGGCGAGGAGCGAGCCTGCCACATAGGCCGAAAGCATATATACTATTCCCTGTTGGTATAGCAAAAAGATGCCTGTAACGATCAGCAATTTCTTTATCAGTTCGATAGCCATTGTCTTGCCCGATTTGCCGCGTGCATTCAGGGCATTGATGTTCATAACATAAAAGGGGGTCAGTATCGACGCCAGACTCATCAGCTGAAAGTAGATGACGGCAGGTTGGAATTTCTCAGTCCATATTACGGTGATAAGCGGAAATGCACTGGCTATCAGTACGCAGATAATGGGGATAGTTACCAGCGAAGTGCGGCGGATCATTTCTCCCAGGATGCGTCCGAAGCGGGGTATATCGTTTTGAACCTGCGAGAACAGCGCAAAGGTGCTGCCGGCAAAGATGGCCTGGAAGGTATAGCTGAAGGTTTCCGAAAGCTTATTCCCCTGCGCAAATTGTCCGACTTCTGCTTTCGGGTACGAGCGTCCGAGTATGATTATAAACAGATTGTTAAACAGGATGTTGACCAGCGATGTGAACAGGATATTCAGACTAAACTTCCAGAGTTCGCGAATCACACGAAACTCTAACATGCCCGAGGGCTTCCATCGCACTGCACTTCGCAACAGCACCATCTTCAGCAGGTGGTTTACCGATTGCTGTACGATGAGCGACCATACCCCGGCACCCAGAAATGCAGCTATGACTCCCAATCCGGCCCCCGTGAGTATAGCGATAATGTTTATTCGGGAGATTTGTTTGAAATCGAGTGCCCGGCTTAGCTGTACGTAGGGAATCAGATAACTGGAGTTAATGATGACTACCAGCGACATCACGCGTATCAATGCCGTTAGCTGCGGCTGACGGAAAAAGTCGCTGATGCAGGGGGCCGAGAAGAAGAGCACCAGGTACAGGAGTGCTGCCGTGGTAAGGTTAAAATAATACACCGAAGTGTAATGACCTTTGTTAATTTCGGGCTGACGAATCAGTGCTTGTCCGAAACCACTTTCGACAAGGATAAGGGAGATAGCCACAAAGATCATGATGATACCCATCGTACCGAAGTCTTCAGGGAGTAACAGCCGCGCGAACACCAGTCCTGAAAGAAACTGAATAATCTGCTGGCCAAACCTGTCGATAGTACTCCAGGTTATGGTGCTGACCATCTTCTGTTTCAGCGCATCACCCATTCAATTGGTGTTTTATTTGCTTTTAATCATTTCGAACCCTTCGCCGTAAACTCCGATAACCGACGACTGAGAGATAAAGGCATTCGGATCTACTTCCTTTACAATCCGGAATACATTAATGGATTGATTCTTGCGAACCACCACTGTGATAACTTTAATAGGTTCCTTGCTGTACCATCCCATCCCGTCGAGTATCGTCACCCCGCGCCGCATTTCTGTATTGATGCGCGTTGCAATGGCTTCGTGGTGTTTGGTGAAGATGAAAAACTGTACCGACTGCCTTACCCCGTTAAGTACCATATCTACTGCAATGGTCGAAATGGTAAGGGTGGTAAGTCCGTATACAATCTTCTCAATACTCCCGAACTCAAGAAAGTAGGACGAAGCTATTATTAATACATCGGTATAGAGCAAGGCCCTGCCGGGTGTTATATTACGGTACTTGTTCACTATCTTGGCGATAATATCCGTTCCACCCGAACTGCCGTTGTTGAGGAAAACGAGTCCTATGCCGGTACCCATCAGTAATCCTCCCAGTACACAGGCCATAAAGCCTTCGGTTTCGTTTACAAAGAATCCACGTTCGAACTCGGGTACCACTGAAAGGAAAAAGGTGAGCATGCCAACCCCTACAATTGTACGAAAGCTAAACTGCCAGCCGATTATTTTGATGGCAACCAACAGCAGAACTACATTGATGGATAAATAAACGACAAACATTGGAATACCTGTTGCATAATATACCAGGGCAGCTACGCCGGTAGCCCCACCTCCGGTAATCTGGTAGGGGAGCAACAAGCCCTTCCACGCCACTGCATACATCAGCAGGCCGATAGCGATCAGGATCCACTCCCTTACAAGAATAAATGTTTTCTTGCCGTGGGCTTTCAGCTGTTCGTGGTTAATGATTGTACCTTTATTTTTAATTGGTTCATCCATGTCAATGCTTCATTTAAAGAATATAAATCAGCAAACAATATTAATAATTTTACCCGGTACCACGATTACCTTTTTGATAGCCGCACCATTCAAAAAGCGCTGCGTGTTTTCATCGGCCAGGGCTATGCGTTCTACTTCCGCCTTATCCAGTGCAGCCGGCAGGCTCATGGTAAAACGTACTTTTCCATTGAAGGAAACCGGGTAGTTAATCACCGATTCAACCAGGTACTCTTCGTTGTGTTTCGGGAAGGAGGCATCGCATACCGTGCCTGAATTTCCAAGCAGGTGGTACAACTCTTCGGCAATATGCGGAGCAAATGGTGCCAGGAGTGCTACCAGTGGTTCGAGAATAGCTTTTTTGTTGCACTTCAGACTGTACAATTCGTTTACACAAATCATAAAGGCCGATACCGAAGTGTTGTACGAGAAATTTTCAATATCGGTGGTTATCTTTTTAATTGTTTTGTGCAGGATCTTTAGTTCGTCGGCCGTGGGTTTCTCATCGTTGAGCATACTTTTACCATCGCGGTAGAACAGGGACCAGAGTCGTTTAAGGAAACGGTGTACTCCATCGATGCCATTTGTATCCCAGGGTTTTGATTGTTCGAGCGGACCGAGGAACATTTCGTACAAGCGAAGGGTGTCGGCTCCATACCGTTCAACGATATCGTCGGGATTTACTACATTATACATCGATTTCGACATTTTCTCAACTGCCCATCCGCATATGTATTTGCCGTCTTCGAGAATAAACTCAGCAGTCCTGTACTCCGGATTCCAGTTCCTGAACTGCTCCAGGTCGAGCTGGTCGTTATGCACTATGTTTACATCAACGTGAATCGGAGTTGTTTCGTATTGATCTTTCAGGTTCAGCGACACAAAGGTGTTGCTGTTTTTAATACGGTATACAAAATTACTTCTGCCCTGAATCATTCCCTGGTTAATCAGCTTCCTGAAGGGTTCTTCCTCACATACCAAGCCAAGGTCGAACAGGAATTTATTCCAGAACCGACTGTAAATAAGGTGACCGGTTGCATGCTCGGTACCACCGATGTACAGGTCTACACTCCGCCAGTATTCGTTGGCGGTGCGACTTACCAGTTCCTTGTCGTTACCCGGATCCATGTAGCGCAGGTAGTACGCCGACGAGCCCGCAAAGCCGGGCATAGTAGATAATTCGAGCGGATAGCCTTCCTCCGTTTTCCAGTTGGCAGCTCTCCCCAGGGGTGGTTCTCCCTTTTCAGTAGGGAGGTATTTATCGACTTCGGGCAATACAAGCGGAAGTTTTGTTTCATCCAGCATATAAGGCATACCCTCCTTGTAAAAGACAGGGAAGGGTTCTCCCCAGTAACGCTGACGACTAAAGATGGCATCGCGCAGGCGGAAGTTAACCTTCACACGTCCGATCGCTTTCTCTACAAGGTATTCCTTTGTTTTCTGAATAGCTTCCTTTACTGTTAACCCATTCAGAAATCCTGAATTCATAAGGATGCCTTCTTTGGCATCAAAGCTTTCCTCCGACACATCGCAACCTTCGATCAAAGGGATAATGGGCAGGTTAAAGTGGCGGGCAAAGGCATAGTCGCGACTATCATGAGCCGGAACAGCCATGATGGCACCGGTACCATAACCGGCAAGTACATAATCAGCAATCCAGATAGGAATTTCTGTTCCGCTCACCGGATTGATGGCGTAACTGCCCGAAAATACCCCCGTTACCTTACGGTCGGCCTGACGTTCACGTTCGGTACGCTTTTTAGTCCAGTCGAGATATGCCTCCACTTCTTCAGTTTGCGCAGCAGTGGTACATACCTTTACCAGTTCACTTTCGGGAGCGAGTACCATAAAGGTAACTCCGTAGATCGTGTCGGCACGGGTAGTAAAGATGTCAATTTCAACATCCGAATCCTTCAGGAAGAATTTCATTTCAGCACCTTCGCTGCGACCAATCCAGTTTTTCTGTGTTTCCTTGAGCGATTCGGTCCATTCGAGCGTGTCGAGACCCGACACCAGCCGGTTGGCATAGGCAGATACCCGCAAGCTCCATTGACGCATCACTTTTTGTTCCACAGGATGCCCTCCGCGCACCGAAAGGCCTTCGCTTACTTCATCGTTGGCGAGAACTGTACCCAGTGCCGGACACCAGTTTACTTTTAAGTCGGCCAGGTAAGCAATGCGGTAGTTTAATAACACTTCCTGTTGCTCCTTTTCGGTGTAAGCCTTCCACTCATCGGCAGTAAAGCTGAGTTCTTCCGAGCAATGAGCCCGGATACCCTCTGTGCCTTTTGTCTCAAAATGACTCACCAGTGATGCTATCGGTTGAGCTTTCTGAAGGGTAGTATCAAAATAATGATTGAACATTTGGATAAATGCCCATTGTGTCCATTTGTAGTAATCGGGTTCGGATGTACGTATTTCACGATCCCAGTCGTAGCAGAAGCCAATCTTATCCAGTTGCTCACGGTAACGGGCAATATTGCGGGCTGTAGTTACCGCTGGATGTTGTCCGGTCTGAATGGCATATTGTTCGGCGGGTAAGCCAAAAGCATCGTAACCCATCGGATGGAGTACGTTAAAACCTTGTTGACGTTTGAAGCGACTGTAAATGTCAGAAGCTATATATCCGAGTGGATGACCTACGTGTAGTCCGGCTCCCGAAGGGTAAGGAAACATGTCTAAAACATAAAACTTTGGCTTGTCATTTCGTATATCAGTTTTATACGTTTTGTTTTCCAGCCAGTAGGTCTGCCATTTTTGCTCAATCGCTCTGAAATTATACTCCATAAAATTCACTTATATAATAAACGTGCAAAATTAATTAAAATATTTGATTATTTTTGCGGAACTAATCTAATTTAAGGCTAAATGGCATCGAATAAAAAAGAGATACTATTTCACGTGCCCGAACCTACTCTCCGACGGTTACCCTGGTACCTGGCATATGCCAAACTGGTGTTGAAGAACGGTGAAATGTATCTATCATCTACTCAGATTGCTAAAAACATCGCAGTAGATGCATCCATGGTAGCAAAAGATCTATCCTACGTAAATATCTCGGGTCGAACCAGGGTGGGGTATGATGTAAAGCAACTGGTGGATGTACTCGAAGAATTCCTTGGATTTACCAACACACACAAAGCATTCCTGTTTGGAGTGGGTAGTCTGGGTGGTGCTCTTATGCACGACAACGGACTGGAACAGTTTGGTCTGCAGATTGTTGCCGGTTTTGATGTTAAGTACCAATTGGCAGGAACCTCTATCAATCATGTTCCCATTCATCATATCGATCGCTTTCTGGAGTTACAGCGACAGACGGGAGTTAACATTGGCGTGCTTACTGTACCTGTTGAAAAGGCTCAGGAAGTAGCAGAGCAAATGATTGCCGGAGGAATTAAAGCAATCTGGAATTTTACACCCTACCGGATCAGAGTTCCTGAACATATAATCGTTCAGAATACCTCTATTTACGCCCATCTCGCAGTGATGTTCAATCGGTTGAATGCACTAAAAGAATTAAAGTCATGAAAATTATAGCAATTGGCCAGAATTACACTGAACATAATAAGGAGTTAAACAGTAAACATCCCACCGAGCCGGTTGTTTTTATGAAGCCCGACTCGGCGATACTTAAAAATAACAAACCCTTTTACCTTCCCGACTTTTCGGAAGACCTCCATTACGAAACCGAGCTGATAATTAAGATCAATCGGCTGGGCAAGCATATTGCTCCTAATTACGCTCAGCGTTATTTTGCTGAAATCGGACTTGGAGTCGATTTTACTGCCCGCGACCTGCAGCGCAGATTAAAAGCCAGTGGTCATCCCTGGGAAGTAGCAAAGGCCTTCGATAATTCGGCTGTAATAGGCGGATTTCTTCCGGTGGCCGAACTGGGAGATATTCATCAGATTGAGTTTCGGCTCGATCTCAACGGCGTTACGGTGCAGCAGGGCAACTCCAGTGAAATGATTTTCCCTATAGAAGAGCTGATAGCGTATACCAGCCGGTTTTTCACGCTGAAAATCGGCGATATATTATTCACAGGTACACCTGCCGGCGTAGGACCGGTAAAGGTTGGCGACCGTCTGGAAGGCTATATCTTCGACAAGAAGATGTTCGATTTTAAAATTAAATAATGTTATCGTAGAATAACGGAAACAACAAAAGCATACGATAGCCGTTTTAAGTCTGAATAGCCCTAGAACTATCCTGAATGATTAATATATATCGCCGTCTGACTTTTCTTAGTTTGTTCCTGATAACGCTTCTTATCACCGGGGAGCTGTATGCCGCCATACATAGTTTTACGTCCGCCTCTGTGCTGGCCTCCGGTAAATTTGTTAAGATACGGGTTAAAGATACAGGTATTTATAAACTCACCTACGAAGATTTGAATGCCATGGGAGTGAATCCTGCCTCGGTTCGGATCTTTGGGTATGGTGGTGGCTTACTTCCTCAAAGTTTTAAAGAAGCCCGTCATGACGATTTACCTGAAGTTGCCATTTACATGGAAAAGGGTTCGGATGGCGTCTTTAACTCCGGTGATTATATCTTGTTCTATGCTCAGGGAATCGTTTCCTGGAAATTTGACTCTGCCCGTTCTTATTTCTATCATCAGCCACACCATTACGCGAACTACGGACATTACTTTGTGAGTTCCGATGCCGGTACCGGTCGCACGATTAACCTTGCACCCGAAGAGAACCCCGGAAGCTTGCCGGTTAACCGGGTCACAACGTTTACCGACTTTACCGTCCACGAAAACGATCTCTATTCACTTACCAACTCAGGAAAAGAATTCTATGGTGAGATGTTTATGGATGTACTCCAGTTGTCGCTTAAGTTTAATTTCCCGAATAGTGTAAAAGAACCGAATGCAGTAAAAGTCCGCCTGGATGTGGCGGCCAGCTCGGTGGCGGTGTCCGACTTTCGCTTATCTTTAGCGGGGGGGCAGGAGAAACGATTACAGGTTGCCTCGCGCAGTAAAAACGATACCTACGAGAAAGGCCGCGATGCCAATGCCATCTTTCAGTTTCAACCTGAAGCCGACCTGCTCGATTTTCAATTAAGCTACACCAAAACGGTAGCAACGGGTAAGGGCTATCTCAATTACCTGTCGGTGAATGCCCGGCGCCAGCTCAAGCATGTAGGCTCCTGGATGCGCTTCCAAAACATCGACCATTACGCTACCAATACCTATAATACCTATACGCTGTCGGATGCAGGATCGAACGTTAAGGTGTGGGATATTACCGATCCTGTTTCCATACAGGAAATGAAGACTACCCGTAGTGGTAATGAATTGACGTTTACTGCTTCGGCTAAGTCCCTTAGGTCGTTTGTTGCCCTGGATGTTACTGCTGCTTACCCGAAACCCGAAATAGTGGGTGTCGTGCCGAATCAAAACCTACACGCCATGGAAGCGGTGGATATGCTGATAATAACCCATCCCAGGTTTTTACAACAGGCTAACAAATTAGCCGATGCTCACAATGCAATGGGCGAGGTGAAAGCTGGTGTGGTGACTACCGAACAGGTGTACAATGAGTTTTCATCCGGTAACCCGGATGCTACAGCGTATCGCTGGGTGCTCAAGATGCTCTACGACAGAGCCATCGATCAATCAAATCCCGATCTCCGCCCTAAAAGCGTACTGTTATTCGGACGCGGGTCGTTTAATAACCGGAATTTACCTCACATAAGCGGCACCGGACTTGTACTTACTTACCAGACTGAGTACTCCCTTTCCGAAACACTCTCCTATGTGAGCGATGATTATTTCACCTTGCTGGAAGATCATGAAGGAACCCGCGTAGATTCCGAGAGCATGGATATGGGCGTTGGACGTTTCCCGGTAACTACCGTTCAGGAAGCGAACGACGTGGTAAATAAGACCATCGCCTACATGCAAAATACCCGCAAGGGAATGTGGAAAAACCAGATCTGTTACCTTGCTGATGATGGTGACGGGGCGCTTCACATGCGCGATGCCGACTCGGTGGCTGTACGTGTGGCACGTTCGAACCCAGCCTATCAGATTAATAAGATCTACCTGGATGCGTATCAGCAGTCGGTGAATGCCAGTGGCGAATCCTATCCCGTGGCAAGAGCACAATTTCACAACCTGCTGCGCAACGGGATGTTGTTTTTGAATTATGTAGGGCATGCCGGGGTTACCGGTTGGACCAACGAACAAATATTGTCGACAGCTGATGTTAAGTCGCTATCGAATCAAAACCTGCCCTTGTGGGTGGGAGCTACCTGCGACTTCCTGCAGTTTGATAATTTAGCAGTGTCGGCCGGTGAATACGTATTACTAAATCCGGTCGGCGGAGGTATCGCTATTATTTCAGCTGCCCGTCCGGTATATGCTTCGCAAAACAAACACATCAACCAACGAATTAATCAGTTCCTCTTTCAAAAGGAAAACGGACAACACCTCCGCCTTGGAGAAGTACTGCGCAGAGCCAAGAACAGTCTGGGCACAGAAACCAACAAGCTTTCCTATATTCTCGTGGGCGACCCCTCCGTACGGTTGAATTATCCCGATGAATACCAGGTGGTAGCCCAACAACTGAATGGTCGCATCATTTCAGGTAACGACACCCTAAGGGCACTCTCCGTAGCTACTATTAAAGGCATCATTGCCGATGCCGATGGTACGAAGCAGTCGTCGTTTTCAGGTAAAGTATATGCCGATGTGTTCGATAAGGTACAAAAGATTCAAACCCTTGATAACGATAAGAACGGAAGCATGACCTATTACGACCGTCCCAACCGCCTGTTCTCGGGGCTTGCCGAAATTCACGACGGAGAATTTGAGATTACCTTTGCTATTCCCCGCGATATTAAATACAATTACGGGGGTGGCCGCATAAATTTCTATGCCGAAGATACCACGATGGGCTTCGAGGCGCAGGGAATACTGGAAAGCTTTACCATAGGAGGTTCGGATGAGAACGCCGACTACGAAACAGAAGGTCCGCAAATCGAAATGTACCTGAACGTACCTTCGTTTGTGTCGGGCGACAGAACGAACGAAACGCCGCTCTTTGTTGCCAACGTGAGCGATCCGAGTGGAATTAATCAGGTGGGAAGCGGAATTGGTCACGACATTACCCTTATTGTCGACGATAACCCCGACATGATTTACACGCTCAACGATTATTACACAACAACCGTAAATGATTATACCAGCGGACAGGTACGGTTTAAATTGCCGGAACTAAAATCGGGTAAACATACGCTGAAGTTCAGGGTGTGGGACTTACTGAATAATTCGTCCACGCAGGAACTTGAATTTGAAGTCGTAAAAGGATTGGAGCCGGTAATCTTCAGGATCTCCAACTATCCGAATCCGGTTACCACCTCTACCCGTTTTGTAATAGAGCACGATCGTCCCGAAACAGTTTTGTCGACCCGCGTAGATGTCTACGATGTTGCCGGCAAGAGGGTGTGGACCTTCAATCAGGCTACCATTGATGAAATATACTGGGATATGAGTGATGGTTTCGGCCGTCAGCTAACAAAAGGAGTTTATCTTTACCGAATCATTGTTTCAACCGGAAATGGTCAGGTCGAATCTAAATTGAATAAACTTATTCTTACCGATTAAACAATAAATCTTCTAAAATCCGTTTTTTAAAGTGCCAATAATTAGCTAACTTTGTATGATAAATAAAATTGAAATTAGTAACCTGATGAAAAAGCTTTCTTTACTTCTTGCTCTCGCTGTCCTGATTCCGGCATTAGCCGTAGCTCAGACAGAAGCAGAGAATCATCCTGTCACGATCGGTGTACAGTCGCTGACTATTTCTCCTGAAGCCCGTGGAGCATCGATGGGTGATTTGGGTGCAGCGACCTCCGCTGATGTGAATTCACAATTCTGGAACCCGGCCAAATACGTTTTTACGGAAAGTAATGCCGGCCTTTCGTTTTCATTCACGCCCTGGTTACGTCGCCTGGTGGATGATATTAACCTTACTTACCTGAGTGGGTATTATAAGATCAGCGACAGAAGCGCCATCAGTTCGTCGCTGCGTTATTTTTCACTTGGTGAAGTTCCGCTGACCGACTGGCAGAATAATCCTCAGGGTACAGCTTTCCCGAACGAATTCGCTTTCGATGCAGGTTACTCACAGAAGTTATCCGATAATTTCTCGGCAGCTACTGCTCTTCGGTTGATTTACTCAGATCTTAGCAACGGTCGTAATCTCACAGGTGGTTCCGAAACTTATGCCGGTGTAGCTGTTGCTGCCGATGTGGCTTTGTTTTACTCCAATCCTATCCCCCTGGCTACCGGCGATGCTAAATTGAACCTGGGTATGAATATATCGAATATAGGTTCTAAAATCAGCTACGACGAAGGTGCTTCCAGCTCTTTCATCCCGGCAAATATGCGTATAGGTGCTTCGTTCGAATATCCTATCGATGATTATCAGCGTATTTCGTTCAGTGCCGACGCTAACAAATTGCTGGCTCCTACGACCGACTATGCCAAAACTGCCGAAAATATCGACTACTATAATGATATGACTTCCCTGCAGGGGATTCTTTCGTCGTTTGGGGATGCCCCGGGTGGATTTGCAGAAGAGCTGCGTGAGATTTACTGGTCGATCGGGGCCGAGTATGTTTACAACAACCAGTTTGCTATCCGTGCCGGGTATTACAACGAAGATCAGTTCAAGGGAAATCGTAAGTACTTCACTGCAGGTGCAGGATTTAAGCTGAATGTATTCCAGCTGGATGCAGCCTATGTGGTTTCTGTTTCGCAGACCAACCCGCTGGATGGTACACTTCGTTTCTCACTGTCGTTCGACTTGTTTGGTTTACAAAATCTGATGAGATAAAATGGATATACATTTCAGGACCGGCTTTGGCTACGATGTCCATCGGTATGCAGAAGGACGGGACTTATGGCTTGGGGGGATCAGGATTGATCACCCCATTGGCTTATTAGGACATTCGGATGCCGATGTGTTGCTGCATGCATTGTGTGATGCCCTGTTAGGGGCAGCCAACCTGCGTGATATAGGATATCATTTTCCCGATACTGCAGGCGAATACAAGAATATCGATAGTAAGATACTTCTTGCCCGGACCATGCAGCTGATTCGCGATAAAGGATATGAACTGGGAAATGCCGATTGCACGGTATGTGCCGAGCAGCCCAAGCTGAATCCCCACATCCCGGCTATGCAGCAAACCATGGCACAGGTGATGCAGGTCGATCCGGATCAGATTTCGATCAAGGCAACTACTTCCGAGAAGCTGGGCTTTGTAGGGCGCATGGAAGGCATGACTGCCTACTCATCTGTACTTTTGGTAAAGAAGTAATTACTTTTGTTTTTTTGCTATACTATTTATACTTTCTGAAACATTTCGTAGGTAGAACTTACGTACTTTTGTACACCTTTTACCTACTAATGAAAAGTTTCTATGTTAGTTAAATGTTATGGTGCGGCTGTACAAGGTATAGGCGCAGGTATCGTTACGATTGAAGTAAATATCAGTGCCGGAATACGCTTTCTGATTGTCGGATTACCCGATAACGCCGTCAGGGAAAGTCACGAACGAATCTCTTCGGCACTTGGTTTCTGTGAAAAGCGAATTCCCCGCATGCAGGTGGTGATTAATATGGCTCCTGCCGATATCCGCAAAGAAGGTTCAGCCTACGATTTACCATTGGCAGTTGGTATTCTGGCGGCATCGGGACAATTAAAACCGGATTTATGTCCGGATTTTCTGGTCATGGGCGAATTGTCGCTCGATGGAATGCTGAAACCCATTCGGGGGGTATTACCCATTGCCCTGAAAGCCCGCGACGAAGGATTCAAAGGAATCGTTCTGCCGCTGGAGAATGCGCGTGAAGCTGCGGTAGTAGAAGGACTCGACGTGTTTGGAATGGCAAACCTGCAGGAGGTGATTCAGTTCTTTAACGGACACTCCTCAGCACCGCCCGTACGCTTGGATAAATCGCAACTGCTTACCGACGAGCATCAGTTTTACGGAATGGACTTCTCGGAAGTGAAAGGGCAGGAGAGTGTAAAGCGTGCACTCGAAATTGCAGCAGCAGGTGCCCACAACATAGTAATGATCGGTCCCCCGGGTGCCGGTAAGTCGATGCTGGCAAGGCGAATACCGACCATTATGCCGCCCCTCACCTTGCAGGAAGCGATAGAGACAACCAAGATCCACTCGGTGGCAGGTATTACGGGCTCCGGCAATGCTTTAGTGGTGCAGCGTCCCTTCCGGAGTCCGCATCATACGATCTCTGATATAGCGCTGGTGGGAGGTGGTAACGTACCTCAACCCGGTGAGATATCGCTGGCACACAACGGAGTTTTGTTCCTGGACGAGCTACCGGAGTTTAAAAGGTCGGTGCTGGAAGTAATGCGGCAACCCCTTGAGGACCGAAAGATACAGATAGCAAGAGCCCGGTACACCCTTGAGTATCCTGCCAGCTTTATGCTGGTGGCCTCCATGAATCCCTGTCCCTGTGGTTATTACAACCATCCCGAACGGGAATGTGTGTGTGCACCGGGCGTGGTACAGAAGTACCTGAACAGGATTTCGGGACCGTTGCTCGACAGAATTGACATACATATAGAGATAGTTCCGGTAAATTTTGATAAATTAGCCGATCATCGGGAAACGGAACCCAGTGAGAAAATACGAAAGCGCGTTTTACGTGCCCGTGAGATACAGGAACTCCGGTTCAGCGACTGTGAAGGAGTGTACTGCAATGCTCAAATGACTTCACGGCAACTCAGGAAGTATTCGGTGCCGGATAAGGCCGGTATCGAATTATTGAAGAATGCCATGCGTCGCCTTCATTTGTCGGCACGGGCATACGACAGGATACTGAAAGTTGCGCGGACAATTGCCGACCTGGAGGATTCGTCGTCGGTAAAGGTGCATCACCTGGCAGAAGCAATTAACTATCGCAACCTCGATAGGGAAGGATGGGCAGGATAATGGAATGATAACGAAACATAGGTAACGAATGAAATACTTTCTGGTAGCAGGCGAAGCATCCGGCGATATGCATGGAGCAGCATTGATGAGCGAACTGAAGCAGCTGGATGCTGCAGCTGAGTTTTGCTTTTTAGGCGGTGATGCCATGCAGGCAGTGGGAGGTGAATTGGTGAGGCATTACCGCGACATGGCCTTTATGGGTTTTGTAAATGTGGTATTGAATGCCGGTAAGGTAGTCCGGAACTTCCGCCTGGCTAAGCAGGCAGTGCGTGCTTTTCAGCCCGATGTAGTTATCCTTATTGATTATCCGGGCTTCAACCTGAAACTATCTACTTTCGTAGTCAACGAGCTCAAACTTCCGGTCTATTATTATATTGCTCCCAAGGTATGGGCATGGAAAGCCTACCGCATCAGGCAACTGAAGCGGGAGATGAGTGGTATGTTAACCATTTTTCCGTTTGAGACTGCGTATTTTGCCGGACACGGACTGAAAGTACAGTATGTAGGTAATCCGTCGGTGGATGCTATCCATGCTTTTCTCGAAAAAGAACCTGCACCTGAAGAGATTTCACCGCAGAGAAGTGCACGAATCGCCCTGTTACCGGGTAGTCGCCGGCAGGAAATCAAAGCATGCCTGCCTGTCATGTTGCAAGCTGCCGAAGGTTTTCCTGAATACGAAGTAATCATCTCCGGTGCGCCGGGTGTAGAACCTGAGTTTTATGCTTCTTTTCTGACTAACTATCCTTCCGTCAGGGTGGTAACGGGGCAGACCTATGCGTTGGTGCGTTCGGCATCTGCTGCGATCGTGAATTCGGGGACTGCTACGCTCGAGACTGCCCTGCTGGATACTCCCCAACTGGTGGTGTATCATGTTTACGGAGGGCGACTGACCTATTGGTTGAAAGATCGGATTATTAAAACACGCTTCATTTCGCTGGTTAATATACTAATGAATAAAGAAGTAGTAAAGGAATTAGTAGCACACCTGATGACTGCCGAAAACATAGCTGCCGAACTGGAACGCATACTGAATCATCAGGAAAAGCGGCAGCAGATGCTCGATCAGTACAGGCAATTACAACTGCAGTTGGGTCCTCCGGGCACAGCAGTCCGTGCAGCCACCTACCTGGTGGATGCGCTAAAAAATGGCCCGGGCCGGTAATTACATGATACAGGCAAGGGCTATGCTGTTAAATTTCGAAGTGGCAGAGTCGCTTCTGGAAGTCATCACGACCGGCTTATCGGTGCCGTACAGGATACCTCCCATTTCTGCACCAGCAAAGGTGATAACGGTTTTGTAAAACACATTAGCCGCCTCAAAGCCCGGGAATATAACAACGTCGGCATCTCCCTGTATGGCCGTCTCAACATTCTTGATAGCTCCCAGCGCAGGATTTAAGGCAAGAAATATATCCAGCGGACCATCCACGATGGCATCACCAAACAGGCCCTTGCGTGCATCTTCGAGGATTAGTTTATAATCGTCCATGAAGTTGAGTTTAGGGTTCAGCTTCTCGGTACCATGTAACAAGGCAATTTTAGGTTTCAGGATACCGAAATTCCTGGTCATGCTGATAGCATATTCTATCATAGCAATACGTTGACGGAGGTTAGGAGCAGGGATGACAGCAGGATCGCTCATAAATAACAATTTGCTGTAGGTAGGTATCTCCATAGCGGCAATAAAGGTCACCACATGACCATAGGGCACAATACCTTTCTCCTTGTGTAAGATGGCTTTCAGTAAAACGTCGGTATTGACGAGCCCTTTCATTAAAATATCACCATCCCCCTTTTTTACCAGTTCAACCGCCAGTGCTGAAGCTTCGTACAAATCCTTACATTCCAGAAAATCGAGGAAAGGATTACTGCTTATTAACTGCAGGTCGAAGTCGGCCGGGTCGCCAATAATCAATACACTCACTAAACCTGCATCAACAGCCTTCACGATGGCGCCGAAGGTCTGCGTGTCAGAAGGGTTTACCACAACCAGCCGTTTGCGTTCGCTGATTTTCTGTAAGTGTTGCGTAAGTTCCGAAAATGAAGTGATTTGCAGCATAGTTGTTAGTTTGTGAAATTTTACAAATATAGTATTTTTTATCCTACCCAAATGAATTTTCTTTGTATCTTTGAGCAATTTTTTTGAGTAATCATTCAGTTTCAGGGCGGAGTTTCCCGTTTATTGTGCTCCTGAATTCTATTTATGCAAATCATGAACAGATTCCGATTTCTAAACAATCTTTTTGGGTGGATAGCTTTTGCAATTGCTGCAGTTACCTATTTGGTTACGATGGAACCAACAGCCAGTTTCTGGGACTGTGGGGAGTTTATTTCATCGGCCTATAAGCTCGACGTAGGGCATCCCCCCGGAGCTCCGTTTTTCATGCTTACCGGTCGCTTTTTCTCGCTCTTCGCGTCCGATCCTACACAAGTAGCGCTAATGGTCAATGCCTTATCGGCTATTGCAAGTGCGTTTACCATTCTGTTCCTGTTCTGGACCATCACACATCTGGCCCGTAAAATAGTGATGCGCACCGCCGAAGAAGTTACCTTCTCCAAAATGGTAGGCGTTTTAGGTGCCGGTATGGTAGGAGCCCTGGCCTATACTTTTTCCGATACCTTCTGGTTCTCGGCCGTCGAAGGCGAAGTGTATGCCTATTCATCGCTGTTTACAGCTGTCGTATTCTGGGCTATCCTCAAATGGGAAGATGTAGCCGATCAGCCGGGTTCCGACCGCTGGCTGATTTTCATAGCTTACCTGATGGGTATCTCCATCGGCGTTCACCTGTTGAACCTGCTGGCTATTCCGGCTATCGTGCTGGTGTATTATTTCCGCAACTACTCTAAAGTTACTCCCTGGGGTGTGGTAAGAGCGATGCTGGTATCCATAGTCATTCTGGGTGCTGTACTCTACGGTATTATCCCCGGCTTTGTGGAAGTAGCCAGCCGTTTTGAATTGCTTTTCGTAAACTCCTTCGGGATGAGCTACAACAGTGGCTTGTTTGCTTACATCCTTGTAACCCTTGCCATCCTGGTGTGGGCAATTGTCGAAACCTCGACACAGAAGAGTTACCTGCGGATGATTATCTCCTTTATGGCTTCCATCACCATCGTCGGAATACCGTTCTTTGGTACCCGCTGGTTGCTGGGAATTCTGATTATCGCAGGTCTTTCGTTTCTGCTGTTCAAGTATAAATCAAAGGTGAATGCCCGTTGGCTGAATACTGCTGTTATGATGATTACGGTTATCCTGATCGGCTATTCTTCCTATACAGTAATCGTTATCCGCTCAGCTGCCAATCCGCCGATGGATCAGAACTCACCCGATAATGTGTTTGCCCTTAAATATTACCTGAATCGTGAGCAATACGGCGACCGCCCCTTGTTTTACGGGCAGGCTTATAATGCGCCGGTGAAATTGCGCATCGAAGGGAGTACCTGTATTCCGATTTTCGAAACAGGTGCTCCTCAATATACTCCCGAACCCAAAACTACTCCCGATCAACAGGATCGTTATTTTGTTACCGGTCATAAGATGGACTATGTGATGGACGATCGGTTCATGATGCTGTTCCCGCGTATGTACAGTACGCAACCCCATCATATCAGCGCATACAAAGCCTGGGGAGATGTGAAAGGTAAACGGGTGAGGTTCGACTATTGCGGTCAGCAGCGCACCGAGTATGTTCCTACCTTTACCGAGAACCTCCGCTTCTTCTTCAACTACCAGCTTAACTTCATGTATTTCCGTTACTTTATGTGGAACTTCAGTGGTCGCCAGAATGATATTCAGGGCCACGGAGAGGTGGATCGTGGTAACTGGATTACAGGGTTTAACTTTATCGATAAGCAACTGGTTGGTGATCAGTCGGAACTGCCTTCTGAGTTACGGGATAACAAAGGTCGTAACAAGTACTACATGTTGCCGTTAATACTGGGTATACTGGGTATCCTGTTCCTGGTGTACAACGGTAAAGAAGGAAAGCATAGCTTCTGGGTAACCATGCTCCTGTTTTTCCTCACTGGTATTGCTATCGTGTTGTACCTCAATCAGACTCCTTACCAGCCCCGTGAGCGTGACTATGCCTATGCGGGGTCGTTCTACGCCTTTAGTATCTGGATTGGATTGGGCGTGTTGGGTATCATTCAGTTTGTTAAGAAATACCTGCCCGAAACAGTTACTTCGGTAGCCGTAAGTGTTCTGTGCCTTGGTGTACCGGTATTGATGGCTGCTCAGAACTGGGATGATCATGATCGCAGTAACCGCTATGCCGCACGCGATTTTGGTCATAACTACCTTGCATCGACCGAAAAAAACGCGATCATCTTCTCCAACGGCGATAACGATACCTTCCCCTTATGGTACAACCAGGAAGTAGAAGGTGTTCGTACCGATGTGCGTGTATGTAACCTCAGCTATTTGCAGACCGATTGGTATATTGATCAGATGAAGCGCGAGGCCTACGAATCATCGCCACTTCCGATATCATGGACTCCACAGCAGTATGTGGTGGGAACCAACGAAGTGGTTTCAGTGCGCGAGATGGATAACCGGCCTATCGACGTAACTACAGCCTTCAAGGTGTTGCACGACCCCGAAATTAAGGTAGATGGCGAAAATATAATCCCATCAAAGCAACTCTTTATCCCGGTTAACAAGGAAGAGCTGGTGAAGTCGGGTACCATGGACTCCTCACGAGTCGACGAAATTGTCGATCAGTTCCCCATCAATCTGAGTAAAAGCAGAATGACCAAAAGCGAGCTGATGATTATTGACATTTTGAATACCAACCAATGGAAACGTCCGGTTTATTTTGCGGTAACTGTTGGCGACGATTATTACCTTGATATGAAGGATAACTTTGAGCTGACAGGGATGGCCTACCAGGTACTTCCGCTGAACCGTCAGGGTAAAGGTCCGGGTGTCAATGTTGAGAAGATGTACGACAATATGATGAATAAGTTCAAATGGGGAAATGTTGCCGATCCGAACGTTTACCTGGATGAGAATACACTGCGGATGTGTCGTACCCACCGAATGATGTTTGCCCAGCTGGCCGGTGCGCTGGTGGCTCAAAATGATACGGTACGTGCGAAGGAAGTGCTCGACTTCTCGATGGAAGTGCTTCCCCCCTCGCAGGTGCGCCACGATCTCACCTCTGCTATGCTTGCCGAAAGCTACTATGCTATCAGCGAGATGGATAAGGGGAATGAGATTGTTGATTTTATTGCGACCGACTGTGTTGAGAACCTTAGCTGGTATTTCAGGCTTTCGACATCGCACCGCCGAAGCATCGAACGCAGAATTGGTGAAACCTTTGGGTTGCTGAATCATGTGTTAAGTATAGCCGATCAGAACGGTCAGAAGGAGCTGGTAGAGAAATACATGCCTGCCTTCGAACAGTTCGCCAAACGGGTGAGAATGTAGGATGAAACTGCAGCTTCCTGATTGGTTGAGGCCTTTACTCGGTTCGGAGTTACTGTGGAGAGTGCGTCGGCCTGAAAAAAAGATTTATCTTACCTTCGACGACGGACCGGTACCTGAGGTGACACCACAGGTGCTGGCACTGCTCGACCGCTACGGATGGAAGGCTACCTTCTTCTGCGTTGGCGAGAATGTAGCAAAGCACCCTGAGTTGTACCGGCGGTTACAGAAGGAGGGGCATCAGGTGGGCAACCATAGTTATAATCATGTAAGGGGCTTTCGGTACAGCGATGCCGACTATGTGGCCAATGTCGACAAGGCACGCCTTTATATCGACAGTAAGTTGTTTCGCCCTCCCCATGGCGAGTTGCGTAGAAGTCAGGCGGCACTTCTTAAAAAAGACTTTACGATAGTCATGTGGGATTTGATTACCTACGATTATGATGCAGCCATGGAGGCTGATAACATCCTGAAGTTAATCAAAAAGAACCTGCGACCGGGTTCAATCGTGGTTTTTCACGATTCGATAAAAGCACAGAAAAATGTACTGCAGGTACTGCCCAAAGCGTTGGAGTACTGGACAGAACAAGGATATAGTTTCGGAGTATTATAAGTTAAACCTAAACCTGTATTACTATGAAAGAGTCTGCTTTACAATATGTATGGCAGCACAAACTATTTGTGCAACAGAATCTGATGACTACCGACGGACAATCAGTTAATGTGATTGATGTTGGTCGGTTGAATAGTGGAGGTGGTCCCGACTTCTTCAATGCGAAGATAAAACTGGGAAACACGCTATGGGCCGGAAATGTGGAAGTACATATCAACTCCTCGGATTGGTACCGGCATCATCATCAGTACGATGACGCGTATGCCAACGTAGTGCTTCATGTTGTAAAAAAAGCAGATCAGGACGTATATATTCACGGAGATAGAAAGCTTCCGCAGTTGGAATTAGTCTATCCCGAAACGGTTGAGAACAGCTTGAGTGAGTTAGAATCGGGTACCGGCAGGTTACCCTGTATGTCTTACTTATCCGATCTCTCCGACATCCATTTCCGGAACTGGAAAGAACTGTTGTTGTACGAGCGAATGGAACAAAAGGTGGAGGAAGTGCGACGCTTACTCGGGCAGTGTAGCAACGACTTTGAAGAAGTGTTTTTCAGAATACTATTCAGGAATTTCGGGTTTTCGCTTAACAGAGCAGCCTTTGAGGCCCTCTCGGGATCCCTGCCCTGGCCTGTTATCCTGAAATGCAGGCAATCACTGCAGCAAACGGAAGCATTACTTCTCGGTCAGTCGGGCTTGTTAGAGAAGGCTTTTGCTGCTCATCCCGGCGACAATTACCTGAGTGCTCTGAATACTGAATACCACTTTCTGCGGAAGAAGTACGGACTGACACCTGTTTCAGCTTCCTTGTGGAAGTGGTTGCGCTTACGACCTGATAATTTTCCGGAACTGCGGATTGCTCAATTGTCGGCATTCCTGGCCGACGACAGAAAGCTGTTCAGGGAGCTGAGTAAGGCCGTCACAGCAGCGGAACTACTCCGGTTGCTGGAACAAACCAGGGTGTCGGAATACTGGCAGCATCATGTTCAGGCGGGGAGAAAGCCCTCAGAAAGAACACGAAAGCCCGGCAGGCAGTCGTTGCTTGGATTGATTATTAATACAGTAATCCCCGTGATGACCGTTTACGCCGATTACAGGGGAGATAGTTTACGGCAGGAACAGCTACTGGCCTTGCTTGATCAGCTGCCTGCCGAGAACAACCTTATTGTACGCAGGTGGGAGCAGGCCGGGATCAGGAGTACGACTGCTGCCGATTCGCAAGCCTTGCTACAGTTGTATCGAAAATATTGTGAGCCAAAGAATTGCCTTCGATGTCGCATTGGATATCGGGTATTGACAATTGAATCTATAAAAACTTAGAAATGAATTGGATAAAAATTATCATAGGAAGTTTACTACTGCTGCTTATGGCTTCATGTGCCAACAGAGCCGCGGGCCCTACGGGTGGCGATAAGGACTCCATACCTCCTGTGGTGCTGCGTTCGGTTCCGGTAAACGGAGCCATTAATTATACAAAGAAAGAACTCTTTGTGTACTTCAACGAGAATGTAACCCTCGATAAAGTGACGGAGAACTTCATTATCTCTCCTCCACAGGAAGTACAGCCTATTGTAAAGGCGAATGCCAAAGTGCTGCATGTAACCATCGAAGACGAACTGCTCGACAGTACCACCTACAGCTTATTCTTTGGAAATGCAATTGTCGATTTAAACGAGAAGAATCCCCTTGAGAACTATCAGTTTGCGTTTGCAACAGGACCTGTTATTGATACCTTGCAAGTGTCCGGTAAACTGTACGATGCCTTTACACTCGATCCTGTGGCGGGTATCTTTGTGGGTTTACACGCCAGTGTTAAGGACTCGGCAATGTTCACGGATAAGTTTGTGAGGGTTACCAAGACCGACGAGTTCGGCAAATTTACCATTAAGAATATTAAAGAAGGTAGCTATACTATCTATGCCCTCGGCGATGCAAACAGGGATTTTATGTATCAACCCGGCGAGGCAGTTGCGTTTTACCCTTCAGCAGTGGTCCCTGAAGTGCATGTGAAACAGCATTCGGATACACTGTGGACAGATTCAGTGACCATCGACACAATACTGGTGGAGCGTACAATAAGCTATGTGCCCGATACCATCGTGATGAGTTTATTTAAGGAAGACAAGAAAAGGCAGTACCTGGTGAAGACGGAGCGCCGCGAACCCTATTTGTTGTCGGCCTTTTTCAATCGCTCACAGGATTCGTTGCCAGTCATTCAGGCACTCAACTTCCCATCTGCATCCTCTTTTTTAGTGCAGGCTAATCAGGCCCTCGACAGCATTAACTGGTGGATTCCCGATTCGTCGGTTTACTTAAAAGATACGCTGTTATTGTCGATTCAGTACATGAAGACCGACTCGCTGTTTAATTTTGTATCGCAGACAGATACCCTGAAGCTGGCGATGCGCCGGCAACCAAACTCTAAGGCAACCCCCATAGTTCCCGAACTTAAGTTATCGTCGAACCTTGCCAGTGCATTCGACCTGAACGAAGAGATCCGACTTAAATTTGACCGGCCGGTACAGTTTGCCGACACCTCACTGATTGAGTTATTGCACAAAAAAGATACCTTGCTCATACCGGTAGCTTACAGTCTGACGCCACGTGATTCGATAGGGCTCAGCTATGCTGTCAGTTATGAACGGGAAGCGGGAGAAAGTTATGAGATGAAGGTCGATTCGGCCGCCTTTACAAGTATCTATCAGACTGTTAACAAAGCATGGAAGAGTAGTTTTAAGCTGAAGACAGCCGAAGATTATTCGTCCCTGAAGATCGTGTTAGCTCCCTATGATTCGCTGGCCATCCTGCAGGTAATTGATGCTAAGGAAAGCGTGATTCAGGAGCAGAAGGCCCTTGAAAAAGGAAATCTGTTTGAATACCTGCAGCCCGGCGATTATTATGTGAAATTATTTATTGATGCCAATCAAAATGGCAAATGGGATCCCGGAGATTTACTGAAACGACGCTATCCCGAGAAGGTGCTTTACTACAAGAAGTCCCTTAGTCTGAAGGCCAACTGGGAACTCGAGGAAAGCTGGGATATTGGGTCGGTAGCCGATCCTTACCTGAAGCCGGATGAGCTGGATATTATAAAGAAGAAACAACCTAAGGAAGGCAAAAAGGCTGCCGGCAATAACCGGACACGGTGATAGATAATCCTGACGGGGTATGTTGAAATTCCCGGTTGGGTAGCTTAATAAACCTGCTTAGGTAGTTGGATCCGGCTCTTCGTCAGGAGCAGTATTTTGTTGTGTTCGCACCCTGGACTTATTCTTAGATACAAAGTCCTTCCAGCCACTGTACGAAGCATCACCTGTGGGTCGGCCCGACTGCAGAAAATGACAGTAAGCCGCTGCCAGTCCGTCGGTAGCATCCAGCTGAGGCAGCATGTCAGCGGCAGGGATATTCAGGTACCTGCGCAGCAGATCGGCCACCTGCTCCTTTGATGCACTGCCACTCCCCGTTATAGCCATTTTAATTTTCAACGGAGCATATTCAGTAATGGGAAGGTTGCGGTAAAGGGCTGCCGACATGGCCACTCCCTGTGCCCGTCCCAGTTTAAGCATCGACTGAACATTCTTCCCAAAGAAAGGAGCTTCAATGGCCAGTGCTTCCGGTTTAAACTCATCAATCAATGATAAAGTACGGTTGAAAATCTTTTGTAGTTTTAAATAGTGGTCCTTGTATTTTTTAAGATCCAGCACACCCATCGCCAGTAGTCGCACCTTATTACCATCCACGGCAATAAGTCCGTAGCCCATAATTGTGGTTCCGGGATCGATGCCTAAAATTATTTTTTCTTTGCTCATGCGAGTACTTCCAGGGTGGTGGCAAAAAACAGAACGTTCCCCCCGAACCGGCCTGTACACACCTTCTGCAATTCATTCCCATAACTGGTAAGCCAGTCCTGTATGTTTTCAGCCGAGGCTGTATGAAACTGCAGGGCAAACGAAATTCCATCCTCCTGATTTTCGGAATGCACTTTAGTAAGTTGGGGAGTATGAAAGATTCCGGTACCGGTAATGGAAGGGATAAATAGCGTACGAACCCATTCGTTCCAGGAAGGAATCAAGGGTTCAGTAACCAGGAATGTGAGGTTGAGTATAAACATGGAACGCATAAAAAATTTATACAAATGTAGTGATAATTTGCAAAACTTGCTTATCTTTGCACCGCAATTTTAAGCAACAACGGGGGTTTAGCTCATCTGGCTAGAGCGCGACACTGGCAGTGTCGAGGTGACCGGTTCGAGTCCGGTAATCTCCACTTTTTTAATTGTTAGTTGTTAATTGTTAATTGTTAATTGGGGCTGCGGGATGTAGTAAGTTTGTTCTGTTAACTCATACGTTAGAAATAATTATTCAATTAAAAAGCATGTAAAAGGAGAAGAAATCTAAGTTTCTTCTCCTTTTTTTAACTCTTCTCTGGCCATTACC
This sequence comes from Paludibacter sp., assembly GCA_028691965.1. Classification (GTDB taxonomy): domain Bacteria; phylum Bacteroidota; class Bacteroidia; order Bacteroidales; family Paludibacteraceae; genus Paludibacter. The sequence continues at coordinate 37,958 of JAQUYE010000019.1, forward strand.
TTGCTGTTAACAATAGCAATTAACAATTAATCTTCTCGTTGGAGTTGAAAGCTCCTTGTATTTGGTCAAATTGATAAAAAGCATATGCCATTTTTGCTTGTCACGCCTTATATGCGTAATCCGCATACGAGATGTGATGAACTTCCATATGTCATGTGAGGGTCTTTAACATGTCATATGCGGATCTTCCACATGACATATGAGAATTTGTAACATGACATATGAGAATCTGTAACATGACATATGCGGATCTGTTATATGACATATGCGGGTTTGGTACATGACATATGCGGGTTTGGTACACGAGGTGAGTTGGCCGTTTTAACCTGGCCTGATGGTTAAATAGCATTGGTTGTTTTGGGAAGTTGCCTGTAAGCAAACAGGCAGGTAGGTTTAAGCAAACAGTTAATTTTCCTTACGCGTTTCGGGGAATACATTGGGACTAAACAGCGAGGGTCTGTCACAGGGAAAGGTGTAATCGGAGATCTGCACACCACGGTAAGCAATCGGTACGAAAGAAGGATACAGTCGGTGTGTTACGAAGATGAATGCAGGTTTTTTGATACATTTTGTGTGTAGAGCATACCCGGTCATATCGGATCCCCTGAGTTGCCCTTGCTATCGACAGCTTAGTAAGAGTTAAAATGGTTAATATCGACACTACTACCGGTAGAATAACGTACGACCACACCCCTAACGGAACAACAGTCGCCAGTTGCCCATCTGTAATGGAGAGTAAAAATAACAGAAGAAGTAGTATCAGGACTTGTGCTTTCATGGGTGTAAATATAGGGCAGTTCAGCCGTAATAAATTGCACAAATGTGGGCAATACTTGCACAATTGTGGTTTTTTTAGTGGAGATCCTTGCTTACTTCCCCCCCAAAAAAAAAGAGGGTGACTCCCGTTTACGGATCACCCTCTTTATTACTATACTGGTATTTTACTTCACTTCTTCGAAATCGACATCGGTAACATCACCCTGTTGGTTGCTGTTATCGCCCTGTTGTCCGCCGAAGTCCTGCTGTGCGCCACCCTGAGCACCGCCCTGTGCATTCTGAGCGTTGTACATATCCTGACTGGCAGCCTGGAATACGTCGTTCAGTTCTTTTGTTGCTGCGTCGATAGCAGGGATGTCCTGACTTTTGTGAGCTTCTTTCAGTTTGCTTAAAGCACTTTCGATAGCTCCTTTCTTGTCGGCAGGTAACTTATCCCCCAGATCGGTTAATTGCTTTTCGGTCTGGAATATCAGACTGTCGGCATGGTTCAGTTTGTCAATTTTTTCTTTTTCGCGTGCGTCAGCTTCTGCATTTGCAGCTGCCTCGTCTTTCATGCGCTTGATTTCTGCATCGCTTAAGCCCGATGAAGCTTCAATACGGATGCTCTGTTCCTTACCGGTTGCTTTATCGCGGGCCGACACGTGGAGAATACCATTCGCATCGATATCGAAGGTTACTTCAATCTGAGGTTCACCACGACGGGCAGGCATAATGCCATCCAGGTGGAAGCGACCCAGTGATTTATTTTGGTTAGCCATCGGACGTTCTCCCTGCAATACGTGGATTTCAACTGAAGGCTGATTGTCGGCAGCAGTTGAGAAAGTTTCCGACTTTTTCGAAGGAATGGTAGTGTTCGACTCGATCAGTTTGGTCATTACTCCACCCATGGTTTCGATACCCAGCGACAGAGGAGTTACGTCGAGAAGCAATACATCTTTCACATCGCCCGAAAGCACACCACCCTGGATAGCAGCACCTACGGCTACCACTTCGTCGGGGTTAACTCCCTTCGAAGGAGCTTTTCCAAAGAATTTCTCAACAGCAGTCTGAATAGCAGGAATACGGGTTGAACCACCCACCAGAATTACTTCATCAATGTCGCGGGTTGTTAAGCCGGCGTTTTGAAGAGCAGTACGGCAAGGTTCAATGGTACGCTGAATCAGGTCGTCGATTAATTGCTCAAATTTAGCACGGGTTAAGGTACGTACAAGGTGACGTGGAATTCCGTCTACCGGCATGATGTAAGGCAGGTTGATTTCCGAAGAAGTAGTGTTCGAAAGCTCAATCTTCGCTTTTTCAGCAGCTTCTTTCAAACGCTGAAGTGCCATAGGATCTTTGCTTAAGTCGATACCACCGTTTTCATTCTTAAACTCCTGTACCAACCAGTCGATAATACGGTGGTCGAAATCATCACCCCCTAAGTGAGTATCACCATCGGTTGATTTTACTTCAAATACACCATCGCCCAGTTCAAGTATCGACACGTCGTGAGTACCCCCACCACAGTCGAACACGGCAATCTTCATGTCTTTGTTGGTCTTGTCCAACCCATAGGCCAGGGCTGCGGCAGTAGGTTCGTTGATAATACGACGAACAGTCAGACCGGCAATTTCGCCTGCTTCCTTGGTAGCCTGGCGTTGAGAGTCGTTAAAGTAGGCAGGAACAGTTATAACTGCTTCTGTAACTTCCTGTCCCAGGTATTCTTCAGCTGTTTTCTTCATTTTCTGAAGAATGATAGCCGAAATTTCCTGTGGAGTATAGAATCGTCCGTCGATATCAACACGAGGGGTGTTGTTGTCGCCCTTGATTACTTTATAAGGTACACGACCGATCTCCTTGCTCAGACGATCGTAGGTTTCGCCCATGAACCGTTTGATGGAGAATACTGTTTTTGTAGGGTTAGTAATGGCCTGACGTTTAGCAGGATCACCTACCTTGCGTTCGCCTCCGTCCACAAAACCTACTACTGATGGCGTTGTACGTTTACCTTCGCTGTTGGTTATCACGATAGGTTCGTTACCTTCCATTACGGAAACACAAGAGTTTGTGGTTCCTAAGTCAATTCCAATAATTTTTCCCATTTTTTTACTATATGTACTATGTTAGATTTTTATTTTTTTCAACGCTGAGAATCAGACAAAGCATGTGCCATGGGGTTAAATCATAAAAAACCTGACAAATTTTCAGATAACCTGTCAGGTGAAAGCACAAAAGCAAATCGAATACGGTAAAAAAGTCAAAAAACAACACAGTTAATAAACAAACTGCTCTTCAACTACCTGATGGAGTTGAAGAGCAGTAAGTGATAACTGATAGACAAGTAAAATTATTGCTCAATAAAATTATACAGAAAAACTATCGTAGCTTCGAAGGCTGGTTTTTTTGAGTCTTTAATTTCCATTGTTGCCTGTATCTCCGCTTTTGAAACTCCCCGGAGATTTACCAGCGAATTTAATTTGCAGCGTACACGCACTTCGCTGTTCACTTTAACTGCTTGTCCGAACCTCAATTTCTCGATGCCGTAATTCACGGTAAGTTTCGAATTACGCACTTCCACGATTTGTTCCCACAGGTGAGGAAGAATGGAAAGGTTTAAATAACCATGCGCTATAGTTGTTGTAAACGGACTTTCTTTAGCACATCGTTCGGCATCAGTGTGAATCCATTGATGGTCGAGGGTAGCATCAGCAAAGAGGTTAATTTGTTCCTGGGTAATTGTCAAATAATCCGAAACTCCAATTTCCTTACCGAGGAATTGCTCAAGTTCGGCATGACTGTTAACTACGATACGGCTCATATAATAGGGTATTTTATAAAATAATAATTGAGTTGTCGGGTCATTAAACTGCACATTCAATTTATTTATGTGCAAAAGTAAGTAAAAAAACAAGTATTACAAAATATATGGATGAAAAAAAATGATTTGCAGATATAGAGCAATTTCTTTACTTTTGCTAAAAAAAGAAAAGATGGTGTACAATCGGATCTTACTTAAATTGAGCGGTGAGTCGCTGATGGGCGAACAGAAATATGGTATTGATCAGCAACGACTGGAAGATTATGCCGTGCAGATTGCCGACATAGTTAAGATGGGAGTGCAGGTGGCCATAGTGATAGGAGGTGGAAATATATTCAGGGGACTTAGCGGTACTTCCAAAGGATTCGACCGGGTGCTTGGCGATCAAATGGGGATGCTGGCAACAGTAATCAATAGTCTGGCCCTGAATTCAGCGCTTCAGGCCGTGGGTATAGCTTCCAGGGTGCTGACAGCTATCCGGATGGAGCCCGTTGGGGAGTTTTATTCCAAACAAAAGGCAATTGCATCGCTCAAAGCAGGTGAAGTTGTTATTCTTTCGGGTGGGACAGGAAATCCGTTTTTTACTACTGATACGGGTTCGTCGCTCAGAGCTATTGAAGTAGAAGCCGATATCATGCTGAAAGGTACCCGGGTAGATGGAATTTATACGGCCGACCCCGAAAAGGATCCAACGGCTCAAAAGTTTGAAGAGATAAGTTACGACGAAATATACAACCGTAATCTGAAGGTAATGGATCTTACTGCCACCACCATGTGTCGTGAAAATAATATGCCTATCTATGTGTTTGACATGGATACACCGGGAAATCTGAAGAAAGTACTGATGGGAGAGAAAATCGGTACACTTGTAAAAAAATAAATAAATTAACTAATACAGTACATTATGCAGGAAGTTAAACCTATTTTAAATCAAGCGGAAGAAAATATGGAAGCCGCGATTCTGTTTCTTGACGAATCCCTGGCCCATATTCGCGCCGGTAAGGCAAATCCACGTATACTTGATGGTGTGAAGGTGGATTATTATGGTTCACATGTGCCCCTGTCGAATGTTGCGACAATTACAACTCCTGATGCTAAAACCATTACGGTGCAACCCTGGGAAAAGGCGATGATAGGAGTAATTGAAAAAGCGATTTTAAATTCAGATGTAGGTATTACCCCGATGAACAACGGAGAGCTGATCCGGTTGGGAATACCTCCGCTTACAGAAGAACGTCGTAAACAACTGGCAAAACAATCGCGTCACGAAGGAGAAGAAGCGAAAATATCAGTTCGTAATGCGCGTCGTGAGGCAATTGATAAATTGAAGAAACTTGTAAAGGATGGTCTGCCCGAAGATGTGGCAAAGGATTCTGAAAATGAGGCTCAAAAGATTCACGACACCTATATAAAGAAAATTGATGAATTGCTTGCTGCCAAGGAAAAGGAAATTATGACCGTATAAGATGCGCGTTTTTGTAAATAAAGAACGGGGACTTCAACTGAATGGAGTCCCCGTTCTTTGTATAAGGAACAGTTCGTTTAAATAATTAACATAGCATCGCCATACACGCCGAACCGGTACTTCTCGCGGATAGCTACTTCGTAGGCGTTCATTACCTGATCGTAATCGCCAAAGGCAGCTGCCAGCATTAACAAAGTAGAGTAGGGCAGGTGGAAGTTGGTGATCAGCGAATTGGCAGTGGTAAATTCGTAAGGCGGGAAAATAAATTTATTGGTCCATCCCTCGAAGGATTTGATTTTACCTTCGGTGCCTAC
>JAQUYE010000102.1 GCA_028691965.1 Paludibacter sp.
CGAAACACCCTGAAAGATACCGGAATCAGATCCCGGCAGGTAGGGGAAGATAAGGATAAACATAAAGGCATATAACAAAAACTTAACGATGCTGAAGGTCGGCATCGACCAGTCTTCATGAAACCCGGACACTTTCAGTTTACCTGCTTCAATCTCTCCAAACAAATACCTGACGAAACGTATTACATATTTAAATACCAGTATGATAACAACTATTGTGAACAGGTTAGGAAGGTATTCCCAAACTGACAGCATGATCCCACTAAAAGGTTTCCATATAAAATTCAACAAGGTATCGGCCCAACCCCGTGTAAAAGGGAAAATGCTGAATACAAGAGGAAGTAACAAATACACCAGCAATACAATAATAAACCACTTAATTGCTTTCAACAACCACGACAACACTACCAGCTCCTGGTCGGCAGTAAGGAAAGTATAATCTTTGTATGATAAATTTTTAAGCAACTTCTCCTTGTTGTTGTGCATTCTTTTCTCCAACCAGGCATGCGCTTTAATAATCAGTCGCACCAGAAAATAAATACCTCCCAGCACTAACACTACCAATCCAATGCGCATAAGCGTTTTCCAGATGCCTCTGTCGGCACGGGCTTTTACAAAGGCTTCCTTCATTTTATCCACATACTGACCCGCCAACTCAACATTCGTAGTTTCTTCCAGCTCAGCATCAGCCTCCGAAACACTCATTATAATCTTTTCACCACAGATAATATCCATGTAGTGCCCGTTGGCTTGCAATTGAATATCCTCCACCTTAACAAAATCATCCTCGTAAACATCCAGTAAGCGAGAGGAGATGTTGCTGGCCCGTTCGGAGGGAGACAATGACCCTACCCGATTGGAAATGTAAAATAAGGTATCTGCAAATAAATGTACCGGGTACCCGACTGTAGTCTGTTGAGCCGCACCGGTTGCTGCCTGACTCTCCTGGGCTATTCCTGACTGGACGACCATCAACAGAACAGATAATGTAAGCAACAAGTTTTTCATATGTAGTAGTATTTACAATCAACTACAAAAATAAGTAAATTATTGTGATTGCAAAGTTGTTCCTACTTAAACTGAAAGTTGGTTGAGTAATTTCACTACCGCTTCTGTTGCTGAACCGGCTGTACGCAGGGTCTTGATGAACGCCGAACCTACAATGGCACCTGAGGCAAACTGATTTACCATTTGTAAGGTTGCCTTGTTCGACACTCCGAAGCCAATCAAACGCGGATTCTTAAGGTTCATTGACTGAACCCGCTTAAAATAATCCTCCCTGCTTATAAAAGAGTGTTGCGTGCCGGTAACTGCTGCAGATGATACCATATATATAAAGCCATCTGTATTTTCATCAATAATACGAATGCGCTCTTCGGATGTTTCCGGAGTAATCAGAAAAATAAACTTTAAATCATACTTATCTGCGATTACTTTGTACTCCGAAAGGTAATCGTCCATCGGAAGATCCGGTATTATCATTCCATCTACTCCTACCCGACTGCATTCGATACAAAACTCAGCAAAACCAAATTGAAGTATGGGATTCAAATAGCCCATCATTACCAATGGAATATGTATTCGAGAACGGACATCTGTTAATTGCTCAAACAACAACCGCAGATTCATACCATTTTGCAATGCCTGATGTCCAGATTCCTGAATTACCAACCCATCAGCCATAGGATCAGAAAAAGGAATTCCTATCTCTACCAAATCAATATTGTTTTCCTGAAGTGCTTCCAGCACAGGAAGTGTATCGTTAAGCTGTGGATAACCTGCTGTAAAGTATACCGACAGGATATGGGCGTCTTTTTGTTTAAATAACTGTTGTATACGGTTCATAGTTTTATATTTTACGTATTGAATTGAGTTGATTTATAAACTCACGAACTAAATTTATATTTTTATTGCCCGGACTATCTTCAAAGCGACTATTAATATCTACCCCGGCCAACAGAGGATGTTGAATTAATTGTATTGCAGTCACATCCTCAGATGAAACACCACCTCCCAATAAAAATGGAAGCCTGGACTGGTACTTATCCAACAACTGCCAGTCGAACTTTTGTCCCGAACCTCCATGATGGATGGTCTTTGTATCCAGCACCAGGTAATCAACCGAACCTTCAAAGTCACGTGCCCTCAACAAATCACCCTCACTGGCAACGGGCAATGCTTTAAGGACAGTCAGGCCAGTATTTCGAAGTTTATCACACATCTCCGGCAACTCCTTGCCGTGGAGTTGAACTGCTTTCAATTGGAAAAGCTGTACCAATTCAAGAATTCGTTCCGGCTTTTCATCAACGAACACACCGGTAGTACAAATTGATGCGGGCAAGTCGATCGGAAAGCCCTTCGAACTTTCCAGGAATCGGGGAGATTTCGGATAGAATATAAATCCTAAAAAGTCCGGTTGTAATGCCGCTACCGCCCTGATATTTTCCGGATCGCGCATCCCGCACACCTTTACTTTCAGTTTCATGGTTGAATCTGTTTAAGAAAATCCTTCAATGCTCCTGCAGGATCTTGCTGTTTCATAAAGTTTTCACCCATCAGAAATCCCTGATAACCGGCCTGAATAAGTTCTCTTACTGCTATCGCATCCGACAAACCACTTTCGCTGATTTTTACAAAACGATCAGGAATTTGCGATGCCAACTCCAACGAGATAGCCGTCGAAACCTCAAAGTTTTTTAAATTACGATTATTAACCCCAACCATATCTACTTCGTCACACAAATATTCAAGTTCTGCAGGAGAATGGATTTCCAGCAACACTTCCAGACCCAGCTCTTTAGCTTTTCGTGCCAATGTTTTACAAGCAACGGGCGACAAAGCAGCGGCAATCAGCAGTATAACATCGGCACCTATCGACTTTGCCTCGTATAATTGGTATTCATCTATCATAAAGTCTTTGCGGAGTATCGGACAGTTTATATGTGGACGGGCGGCTGCAAGTTCCTGTTGAACTCCTCCAAAATAAGTAGTATCGGTAAGAATTGAAATACCAGCGGCACCTGCCTCACTATAACCTGAAGTCACTTCAACCACATCTGCCTCTTTGAATATCCACCCTTTCGAGGGAGATTTACGCTTAAATTCTGCAATTACACCAGGCTTTCCTTCCTGCAAACGGGCTTTAAGCGAAAGACCCTTGCGTTTAAAATAAGGAGACGATTGAAGATCAGCCACACTTATCTGTTTTCTTGCCGCTTCCAGCTCCGCATGTTTAGTTGCTAAAATGGTATCTAATATTGTCATTTGTAATACTGTAAAAAAGTTGTAAAAGATTGTTTGGCAGCTCCCGACTGCAGTGATTCTTCTGCTTCCGACCTGCACATATCGAGTGATTTATCCGGACATTGGGTTTGAATAGCAATAGCCGCATTCACCGTAACTGCATTCCGTTGAGCCTCTGTTGCCTTGCCATCCAGCACATTCATAAAAATTCCGGCAGCCTCCTGTATTGTTGCCCCCCCATATAAGTCATGTTGTTGTAAAACAGAATAACCAAGTTGAGTGGGACTTAAAATCCGTTCTCCCTGATTGGTCACTACCATCGAAGCATCTGTCAATGAAATCTCGTCGTACCCATCCAGACTATGAACAATCGAGTACTTCATACCTAATTGCTGGTAGATGTAGGAATAGAGTCGGAGCATTTTCAGGTTATATACTCCCAGGCATTGAACCTGAGGGCGGGCCGGACTAATAAGCGGACCCAGTACATTAAAAAAAGTACGTACTCCCAGGCTCTTTCTCACCGGGGCTACATTCTTCATTGCCGGATTAAATATCGGGGCATGCAGGTAAGCAAAACCTCCTGCTTCAAGCGATTGTTTCAACACCCTTTCGTCGGTTGTGAAGCGGGCACCAAAATATTCAAGCACATTAGAAGATCCACTTACTGAAGTAGCGGCATAGTTACCATGTTTCACTACCTGATAGCCGGCACCTGCTACAGCAAAGCATGCCGCAGTTGAAATATTGAAAGTGTTCTTCTCATCACCACCAGTACCAACTATATCCAGAATATCAAAATCAGAGAAATCAAGTGGCAGTGCCATCGACAGCAAAGCCTCCCTGAATCCAAGTATTTCATCCAGTTCGATACTTCGCATCAGGTAAACGGATATAAAGGCTGCTATTTGGGATTCATTATACTTCCCCTCAGCCATCTTTTTCATTACTTCGTGCGCTTCTGTTCGAGAAAGCGCCTGATGTTCAAAAAGTCGGTTTAATATCTGCCTCATAGCTTACTTTGTTAACCAGTTATGTAACATATCTTCTCCCCGTGGTGTCAACACCGACTCCGGATGGAATTGTACTCCTCTCACATCAAAATGCTGGTGTGCCAGTGCCATAATCATTCCGGCATCATCCAGGGCAGTCACCTGTAAGTCGGATGGCAAGGTAGATGGGTCGACTACCCATGAGTGATACCGTCCAACTTCCAACGATTCGGGTAAGCCCTCAAACAATCGATCAGGAGCCGTAACCCTTACGATTGAACTGATTCCATGGTACACTTCTGAAAGATTCAGCAGACTACCACCGAAAGCTTCAGCAATAGCTTGTTGTCCCAAACATACACCAAGGATACTTTTGGTAGGAGCATACCTACGGATCAACTCAAGCAGAATACCTGACTCTGCAGGCAATCCCGGTCCCGGAGAAAGAACTATTTTATCGAACCGTTCAATCTCTTCCAGTGAAATCTGATCGTTTCGGTGTATTTCCATATCTGTTACTCCCAGCTTACGCAGGGCATGCACCAGATTATAGGTGAAAGAGTCGTAATTATCAAATACTAACAGTTTCATAGATGTCTTATTTAACAGTCGACAACGAAGCTACATCCATAGCCTTTTTCAATGCCGCTAATTTATTATTCACTTCCTGTAACTCACTTTCTTCGTTCGATTTAGCGACCACTCCGGCACCAGCCTGATAGTAGAGTGTATTATTTTTGCTTACGAACGACCGAATGGTAATGGCTTGATTGAACGAGCCGTCGAAACCAATATAGCCCAAACAACCACCATACGGTCCGCGGTCGTGGGGCTCAATCTGATCAATTAACTGCATCGCTCTTATTTTTGGAGCACCCGATAATGTTCCTGCCGGAAAGGTATCGGCAAATAACTTAATCACTTTTGTATCTTCCCTCAATTTTCCACTTACCGAGGATACTAAATGAAGCACATGTGAATAGTACTGCACTTCGCGGAACACATCTACCTTTACTTCATCTGTATTACGACTTAAATCGTTACGTGCGAGGTCGACCAGCATCACATGTTCTGCATTTTCCTTAACATCTTCACTCAGCTTTTCCGCTAATGCCAGGTCTTTCTCATCATCACCGGTCCGACGAAAGGTTCCGGCAATCGGTTTTATGAACGCCTTTTTACGCTTACCATCCACAACCAGGTGAGCTTCAGGAGATGAACCAAAGATACGAAACTGTCCGAAATTAAAGTAAAAAAGATAAGGCGAAGGATTTACTGAGCGTAAGGTTCTGTAGAGCATAAAATCATCACCGGCAAACTGCTGATAGAAACGTCGGGAGATAACAATCTGAAACACATTTCCTCTGTAACATTCTTCCTTTCCCCGGCGTACCATTTCACGGTATTGCTCATCCGAGACATCCGATTGCTCAGCACCTACAGTTTTAAAAGAATACAAAGCGAGATTATTATTCAGTAAAATAGTTTCAATAGCGGGGATGTTCGACTTTTCACCCTCCAACAGATTTTCAAGGATAGTCATTTCATTATTAAAATGATTGATTGCAATTATGTACTTGAACAGCACATAATGCAATCCCGGCATGGACCCGGGCACCGTTTCGCGGGCAGCCAACTTAACATCTTCGAAGTATTGAACCGACTCGTATGAAGTATACCCTAACAGTCCGTTTATAATACCCGGTTTCTCAGTCTTATTGATCAATTCAAACGATTTTAGAAAAGCGTCAAACCGATTGGCAACAGTCATTTTATCTGCCACTGGGATCTCCAGTTGACGTCCGTCAGGATATTCCTCGGTAATAATAAATCGATTTACCGAGATGCCTCCAATGGGATTAAACCCAATATAGGAATAACTATTTTCAGTACCATGATAATCGGAACTTTCCAATAAAACTGAATTAGTATAAAGATCCCTGATCTTAAGATAAATTCCCACTGGCGTCTGCATGTCAGCCAGCATGGTTTTAGTATTAACGTAGAGTTTCATAGTAGAATGCTATTAAAAGTCTTGTTTTGTAGTGAAATAATCAATAAAGGTGTCCATATCTTTGTCGCCGCGACCCGAAACTGTCAACACAACAAGATCATCCTGTGCAAAGTCTTCCTTTTTCAGCACAGCAAGTGCATGGGCCGATTCGATTGCCGGAATAATTCCTTCCAGTCGTGTAAGTTCCAGTGCAGCCTCCAATGCTTCATCGTCGGTAATAGCATATACCCGCGACCTGCCCGTCTGATAAAAATGCGCGTGTGCTGGTCCTACCCCGGGATAATCCAATCCGGCTGAAATGGAATAGGGTTCGGTAATCTGACCGTCAGCATCCTGCATCAGCAGGGTTTTAAATCCGTGAATAATCCCCGGAGTACCTACATGGAGAGTGGCTGCTGTTTCCCCTGTATCTATTCCTTTTCCTCCAGCCTCTGCAGCTATCAACTGTACCTTTGTATTATCGATATAATGATAAAAAGTTCCCATAGCATTACTTCCTCCACCCACACATGCAATTAAGGCATCAGGATAGGATCTGCCCGTTTGCTCTTCCAGCTGTTGTTTAATCTCAGCACTGATTACTGACTGAAAAAAGGCTACCATTTCAGGATATGGATGTGGCCCCACAGTTGAACCAATAATATAAAATGTATCCGGATTAGAGCACCAGTAACGGATGGCCTCGTTGGTTGCATCTTTAAGTGTACGATTTCCACTGGTTACCGCTTCCACCCTGGCACCAAGCATTCGCATTTTCTGGACATTCAGATACTGGCGTTCCACGTCGGTCTTGCCCATAAACACCACACATTCGAGCCCCATCAGGGCACAGGCAGTGGCTGTTGCTACTCCGTGCTGACCGGCACCTGTCTCCGCAATTATGCGTGTCATGCCCATTCGTTGCGCCAACAGAATTTGACCAAGAGCATTGTTAATCTTATGCGAACCCGTATGGTTCAGGTCTTCCCGCTTTAAATAGATATGGGTACCATAGGCTGCCGACAAACGGGAAGCATAGTAAAGTGGTGAAGGGCGCCCCACATACTGTTTCAATAACGCAGCATACTCTTCATTAAAGGATTGATCCTTCCTTGCAGCATAGAATGCCTTCTTAAGGTTCTCCACATTTTCATGTAATATCTCCGGGATGTATGCGCCACCGAACGCTCCATAAAATCCCTTTTCATCTGGTTGATTGCTCATATCGTTAATTAGTTAGTTTTCCGAATAAAAAAAGGCCTGTCGTGAGTTTCGACAAGCCTTTTTTATCTTTCATTCGTAGATATTTACAATAGCCGTATCACTCACAAAACCTGTTTTGTAAGTGCCACCACCAATTGTTATTTAAACTGCGAACTATCATATTCATTATTTTTCGGGGTCAAAGATACAAATGTAATTTTAATTTTGCAACTCTAACGATAAATTATTTACAAAAATAGATATAATACAATTCGTCGTCAATTTGATTTACCCAGTGTAGAGCGTTCAGACTGCTTGCCTTTTCAATCATGGGAGCCGGAAGAAACGGTGTAATAACAAGGTAGATCTGTCCTTCTTTTAGCTGTTTCACTTCGGCCAGCACCTGACTTACCGGGTGTTCTCCTGCGTTCAACATCTCACGGGCATCCAGCGTTTTTGCGATTTTATCTTCCCTGAACCAGGCCGGTTGAATTGTTATAAAACCGGTATCTGGCAAATCGGCAAGGTGGTCTTGTCCTACGGCCTTTCGTAACATATTAATCAACTCTTCGGTTTTCATACCTCCGATAGGTGCTGCCTGTTGAAGGGTAGTAATCCGTGCTACAGTATTACGTAAAACCGGGTTCTTTAACTTTGAGAAAGTTGGAATAGCATCGATCAGCAATTGTTCTAACTCAGGATAGGCCTCGAGTAATTCGAACACTTTAGTTTTTGGAGAAATAATTAATTTAGTTTCCATATTATACAGAGTAGGATAAGATTCGTTGTTCACCTTCCAGTTCACGATAAGTTGTCACATCATGCGACATCTCAAGGGTGCCCAGGTATTCCCCTTTTTCATTTCGCAAAGCAAAATATTCAATGTGAATCATCTTGCCTTTCATATTGATCCAGAAGGGAGCCCTGGAAGCCTTTCCGGATTTAAAATCATCAATAATCTTATCAACTATATGTGCACTTGCCGGAGGATGACAGAGTCGCACATCGCGATTCAGAATAGCTCTGTTACGTTGAAAAATACGCTCATTACCCTGCGAAAAATACTTCACCTTGTCGTCTTTATCCACAAAAGTCATATCGACCGGCAAGGTATTCAGAATAGCCATCAATTCTTCTGCTGAGAAACTACCACTTGGTAACTGTATGTGATCTCCACTTTGATTTAACTCTTCAAGCACTGAACCCTGGACCCATTCAGGTCGCCAATCAGTTGGTGGATCATACAGGCAAAAACCGATTTCAAGCGATTGACGGGCAATTTCGTACCATTCGGCCTCGGTCAGTTTGTCCATTGCCATCGGGAAGAGGATTTCCGACTCCTTGGTACCCATCTCTACCACCTGACGAATAGCCGGCAATAATACCATATCGGAGGTTGCCATCAGCTCATCACGACTAATCCCTTCGACCTGAAGCACCTCTATAGCCCCTTTTACCAGCCCCCGTATTTCGTCATGCTTTCCCCACATTACTTTTGGAGGACCTGTAATTCCTTCTTTTTCAAGATAGGGGAAAATAAGGTATTCTTTACGCTGGTATAGTTTATCTACATCATAAAGTGCATTGTACATGGATCTCAACTGAAGTATATTTTTCGCGACATCTACTGTTGGATCGTCGGCAATTTCAGTAATTACATCATAGATGCGCGTACATAGCTGCTTTAACTCCTTGTTTTCATTAAGCATTACATCGACAGGATGACCGGGAGGTATGTTCATGGCAGCCGACAGGTCGACGCGACCTTCGAGTAC
>JAQUYE010000103.1 GCA_028691965.1 Paludibacter sp.
GCTCCTTTGTTTTTTGGTCCCTTACCGATCATCTCCATTATCCATACTTCGTTCGGGTCGGCAATCGAAAACGATTCGCCTGAACTGTAATAACCGTATTCCTCAACGAGGGAGGTCATTACCCGGATGGCTTCACGGGCTGTTTTAGAGCGCTGAAGTGCGATGTACATCAGACTGCCATAATCGATGATGCCGGTGGTGTCGACCAGTTCGGGGCGACCGCCAAAGGTGGTTTCGGCTACGCTCACCTGGTATTCGTTCATGTTGCCGATTACCGAGTAGGTTTGCTCTACCTGATCGATCTGACCAAGGTATTTCCCGGTGTCCCATTCGTAGATGTCGAGTTTAGTACCGGGGGGATATGTTTTTGCCGGATAATGATACAGCGATCCGAACAGGTTGTAGGAGTCGGCTGCATAGGTGATCATAGTGGATCCATCCACCGTGGCCAGTTTTCCGGCGAGAAGATTCGTACAGGCCATTGCCTGATAAGTGGATGCGATAAAGAGCAGGAGCAGTGCGATTTTCTTCATTCTTACTATATTAATTAAAAAAGCAGAACAAAGATAATACAATAATTTTAATTTTTGTAATTTTGGGCTTGCAACCAACACCGGTGTATCACACCCTTAGTATATGAACAGGAAACTTTTAACCAGCATAGTGCTGATTCTTTTTGTGGGTAGTATCAGTTCGAATGCGACTGCGCGAATTCAGTTCGCCAACGACTCGCTGACGCTGACCCGACAACTCTCGGAAATTACTGTAAGTGGCATTCACACAACTAAATTAAACCTGCCGGTGCAGACAGTAACAGCGGCTGAAATGGATGTGCGTGCGTTGGTGAGTCCGGGGGATGTGCTGCATCATGTGCCGGGAATCGTGCTGTCGCGCGATGGTGCATGGGCGACTTCCATCAACCTGAGGGGGTTTCCGGAATCCAAGCTGTTGTTCCTGAGTGATGGCGAACGGATGCAATCGGCCACCGATATAGCAGGTGTGTTATCGTCGATCGACCTTACCAGCGTGGAGCGTATTGAGATTATTAAAGGTGCGGGTTCGGTAGTATTTGGCACCGGAGCACTGGGAGGGGTGGTGAATTTTGTAATGGATCGTCCCGACTATTCTGCTGAACGTACCGTACATGGCAGGGTGGGCACCGGTCTGCAGTCGGTCAACTCGCTGTGGCACTCCCATGCAGCGGTGAGTATAGCTGAGAGTAACTGGTACCTGCAACTGGATGGTGCCCTGCGTACTGCGGGTAATTATACGACCCCCGAAGGTGAATTGCCCAATTCGCAGTTTAACGATGCCAATATTGGGTTGCGGGGTGGCATGCGCTACGATGATAACCAGGAGCTGCTGGTGGGGTATCAGCATAATGAAGCATGGAACGTGGGACTGCCCGGCGGAGGGGCTTTTCCGGCGACTGCCGAAGTGCGCTACCTTGGCTTTGCACGTAATCAGCTCAACGGCGAGTATATATTTAAGGACCTGACCGATGTGATTCAGGACTTGCGCTTCAAGGCGTATACGCAGAATATTACCCGCGAGGTGGAGAATATAGTGAATCCGAAGACTGCCATCTTCCCCGGTAGCCGGAATGTAACTTCAGGGGTGCGGGCATCGGCCGACTTATACTTTAATGATTACCATACTCTTACGGCGGGTGCCGAGGGATGGCAACGGAAGCAGACTACCACACGGGTGCGCATTACAACACTGAACGATACCATTTTTACAGGCGAGCAACCCACCCCTTTTGCTACCATGACCGATGCGGGGATATTCGGACATTACCGCTGGGTGATCGATCCAAACCGCTGGAGCCTGAATGCAGGCATGCGACTGGATTATATTCATACCGCGAATGATACGGCTTTTAAGGAAGTATATAAGTATAAACTGAGCCAGGGAGAGCGAACTACGCTGCCTCACGACCGGACAGTTTTATTTAACGAGCGAAATACCCATGAACTGGCATATGCCGCTCATGTGGATATCGCGTATCAACCGACACGGAATCAGAGTCTGGTGTTGTCGCTTGCAAATGCCTACAGGGCTGCGTCGATGGAAGAACGGTTTAAATACATCGATCAGGCGGGTACACTGCGTGTGGGTAATCCGAACCTGAAACCGGAACAGGGTGTGTTTGCCAACCTGGGTTATACCTATTCGGCGCCGCGTCTGTTCATTAAAACCGACTTTTTCGCCAACTACCTCTTTGATATGATAGCCGAAAAACAGGGCAGTCATACCCTGAATAATGGTCTGGTAGTGCCTGCCTGGGTGAATGCGAATGTGGATAAGGCATTGTATGCAGGTTCGGAAGTGGAACTTAAATGGCTGGTGGCGAAAGGTCTTGACCTGGAAACCTCCATTGCCTATGTGTACGGAGAGGATCTTAGCACTAACGAGCTGATGCCGCTGCTACCTCCTCTTAACGGAATGGTGAAGGTAAACTATCACCTGATGAAAAAGCTTAACACCTCGTTGATGGTTGAATGGGAATACCAGACGGAAACGCCGGACGAGACAGTCGCACGTCATCAGTATGCCGTAGTGAACTGGTTGTTCGACACGGCACCGCGATCGATTGGCATAATGAAATTGCAGTTTGCCGGTGGGGTGCGTAATCTGTTTGACGCGTCGTATTCAGCCTGGTTTTCAACCCTGAGAGGGATCAACCGCCTGGAGCCGGGAAGGAATTTCTATGTTAAAACTACGGTTAGCTGGTAGACCTTAATATTACAGTAGAGTAGTAAGTAGTTCTGCCACCTTCTCAAGATGGCCCACATCGGTAGCATCCAGGGTGTCGTACCGCTCACTGTCGACATCCAGTACACCGGCAACCTGACCGTCGGGAGTATAAAAAGGAACTACAATTTCGGAAACCGAAAGCGAGCTGCAGGCTATATGACCCGGAAATTGATCTACATCGGGTACGAGCAGACTCCTGCGTTCGGCCCATGCGGTGCCACATACTCCTTTCCCTTTTTTGATGCGGGTGCAGGCTATGGGGCCCTGAAACGGACCGAGCACCAGTTCGTCGCCATCAACCAGGTAAAATCCTACCCACCACCACTTAAATGTTTGATGCAGGGCCGCAGCCAGGTTGGCCAGGTTGGCGGTGAGGTTAGCTTCTCCCGTTGTTAATGCACTAAGTTGAGGGAGTAGCTGACGGTAGATTTCGTCCTTGGAGGCTGCGCTTTCGATCTGTAATTCTTCTGCCATATTATTAATGAATTGATGCACTGATCTGCATAAATGCAAATTTTAGATAAAAAGAGCGTAAAGATATACATTTCTTTGGTACTTGTTCGGTTTTTTTTTTCTTACTTTGCAACATCTAAGCGGTTAGATTAACTAACTTAACATATTAAACAGTTTTAAAATGAAAACCTTTCACAAAGCTTTACTTGCAGTTGTACTGTCGGGCTTTAGCCTTATCGGGTCAGCACAACAACTTGCTCCTGTCCAAATGGACCCTGCCATTCGCTATGGAAAACTGGATAACGGATTGACTTATTACATCCGTCATAACCAGCAACCTAAAGACCGCGCTGAATTTTACATTGCCCAGAATGTGGGTGCTATTCTTGAAAACGACGACCAGAATGGTCTGGCTCACTTCCTGGAACACATGGCATTCAATGGAACTAAAAATTTCCCCGACAAAGGCATTATTCAATATTTTGAATCAATTGGTGTTAAGTTCGGTACTAATATTAATGCATATACTTCGCTGGATGAAACGGTGTACAATCTTTCAGAAGTACCTACCACCCGTCCCGGTATTATTGATAGTGCCTTGCTGGTGTTGCACGACTGGTCGAGCTTCATCACGCTGGCAGATAAGGAAATTGACTCGGAACGCGGAGTGATTCGTGAAGAATGGAGAACGGGTGCCGGTGCCGACCGCCGCATGTGGAAAGCTTCCAACTATTTGAAATACCCGGGTTCGCAGTATGCTAAACGTGATGTTATCGGTGATACTGCCGTTATCAACAACTTTACCTACCAGACCCTGCGTGATTATTATCAGAAATGGTATCGTCCCGACCTGCAGGCAATTCTTATTGTAGGTGACGTGGATGTAGATCAGATTGAAGCACGCATCAAGACTATGTTTGCCGATATCCCTGCTAAAGCAAATGCCGGCGAACGTCCTATCTATGAGATTGCTGATAATGTGGAACCTATCATTTCGGTGGTAAAGGATCAGGAAGCCCGTATGACCCGTATCAACCTCGAATACAAACATAAAAAGTTACCTGCTGAGATTAAGCTTTCTATCGCCGGTTACCTTACCGGAGGTATCAACAACCTGATTTCGACCATTATGGGTTACCGTTTTGATGAAATCACACAACGTGCTGATGCTCCTTTTGTAGGTGGATATGCTTATTACGGAGAGTTGGTTAAATCGACTGATGCATTCCAGTTGCTGGCTGTTCCTAAAGAAGGACAAGAGCTGGAAGGACTGAAAGCATTACTTACCGAAGCTGAAAAAATGCGTCGTTTCGGTTTTACGCAGTCGGAAGTGGAACGTGCTAAAACCGATTTGCTTAAGTCACTCGAAACAGCATACAACGACCGTGAAAATCAGAAAAACCGTAACCTGGTACGCGAGTACATCCGTCATTACCTGGATGCTGAACCTATCCCCGGTATTGAGTGGGAATACCAGACTATGCAACAGATTCTTCCGCATATTACTGCCGAACGTTTGAACGAAGTTGCTAAACAGTACGTGACCGACGAAAACCTGATTATTTCGTTTATGGCTCCTGACAAACCATCGGTGGTGATTCCTTCGAACGAAGCTATTCTTGCTGCACTTGCCGAAGTGAAAAAGGCTGAACTGGTTGCCAATAAGGAAGATGACCTTAGTAAACCGCTGATTGCTAATGCGCCTAAAGCCGGTAAGATTAAAAAGGTAAGCACTAACGCTATCCTTGGTACTACCGAATGGTTGCTTAACAATGGTGTGAAGGTAATCTTCAAGACTACTGATTTCAAAAAGGATGAAATCCTGTTGACTGCTTTCAGTGAAGGTGGTGTTTCGAAAGTTAAGAATGCTGACGATCTTATCTCAGCTTCACTGGCTGCTTCGGTGGTTGCAAATAATGGTGTTGGCGACTTCTCGCTGATTGAATTGAACAAGGTGCTTACCGGAAAGATTGCTTCGGTTACTCCTCAGATTGGTTCCTACTCGGAAGGTTTCAACGGACGTTCGTCGGTGAATGATTTCGAAACCATGATGCAGTTGATTCATTTGTATTTTACTGCTCCCCGCAAAGACGATGATGCGTTTGCTTCGATGCAGAATATGTACAAGACTGCATTGGCCAACTCGGCAAGTGATCCCCGTATGGCATTCAGCGACTCGGTGACTACTATGGTAAATGATCGTCATGAACGTACGGTAGTGGTTAATTTGCAAACTATTGAAAAACTGAACCAGGATAAGGCGCTCGAAATTTTTAAAGACAGGTTCAAAATGCCGGCCGACTTTACCTTTGTATTGACCGGTAATGTTAATCCTGAAGATTCGACAGTGAAAGCTGCTGTTCTTACCTACCTCGGCGGATTGAAATCGAAAAAGAAAACCGAGAGCTTTACCGACGTGAAAATCCGTAAGCCCCGCGGACTGGCAAACAATCATTTCAAACGTGAAATGCAGATTAAGAAAGCATCTAACTTTATTCTTTACAGTGGTCATCTGCCGTATAACATTAACAACCGCACTGCTATGACAGCGATAGGCAATATCCTGAACATGCGTTACCTGGAAAGTATCCGCGAAAAAGAAGGTGGATCGTACGGAGTGGGTGTACGTGGCTCAGCCAGCAATACTCCTATCCACGAAGGTAGTGTTATGATGCAGTTCGACACTGATCCTGAAAAGCAACAACGGTTGATGAGTATTATTCACAAGGAAGTGGATGATATCGTGAAAAACGGACCGCTTGCCGACGATTTGCAGAAGGTGAAGGAAAATATGTTGAAACAATACACCGAAGATCTTCGCGAAAACAGCTGGTGGAGAAATGCGATCGTTAGCTACTATCAGGATGATATTAATCTTGTTGACGATTATACAGCTTCCGTAAATGCATTAACATCGGATGTTATTAAAGCTACACTGAAGAAAATCACCGATCAGGGTAATATTATGGAAGTAGTGATGCTTCCTCTGGATTAACCCGTAGGGTTATCCCTTCTTACAAAGCCGGAGTGACTCACTCCGGCTTTTTTCTTAAAGATTAAAATTACAAAATAAAAGATTTAAAATTTGGAACTTAAACGTTTGTTTTCGTTATTTTGCACCCGATTTTTATATAACTACCTAATAATATGTCGAAAAACCTTGTTATTGTTGAGTCACCGGCCAAAGCTAAGACTATTGAAAAATTTCTCGGAGCGGATTACCAGGTATTGTCCAGTTTCGGACATATCCGCGATTTAGCTGAAAAAGGGATAGGGATCGACTTCGATAATAACTATGCACCTGTTTACGTTGTTTCTACCGATAAAAAGAAAGTTGTTTCCGAACTTAAGAAAGCTGCGAAGGCTGCCGAAACCGTATGGTTGGCTTCGGATGAAGACCGTGAAGGAGAAGCTATCGCCTGGCATTTGTTCGATGAACTGAAACTGGATAAAAAGAATACCAAACGAATTGTTTTCCACGAAATTACGAAAGATGCTATCCAGCGTGCTGTTCAGTCGCCCCGCGAAATCGACCTGCACCTGGTGGATGCTCAGCAGGCCCGTCGTGTGCTCGACCGCATTGTAGGGTTTGAACTTTCGCCTGTTCTCTGGAGAAAGGTACGTCCCTCACTTTCGGCCGGTCGCGTTCAGTCAGTTGCCGTGCGCTTGATTGTAGAACGCGAGCGGGAAATCAATCAGTTCGCTCCCGAATCGTCCTACCGTGTACAGGCTCTGTTTAATGGTACCGACTCATCGGGTAATCCGGCTGTGTTGAAGGCTGAGTTGCAACATCGTTTTGCAACGAAAGCGGAGGCGATGGCATTTCTTGAGAGTTGTGCCAGTGCCGACTACAAAGTGGAGGATATTGTAACAAAGCCGACTAAGAAGTCGCCCGCTCCTCCTTTTACCACTTCCACGCTTCAGCAGGAGGCTTCGCGTAAACTTGGTTTTGCTGTTGCTCAAACCATGCGCGTGGCTCAGTCGCTTTACGAATCAGGAAAAATAACCTATATGCGTACCGACTCGGTAAATTTGTCGGACCTGGCACTGAATACTTCGAAAGCCGAAATAATCTCGATGGCAGGCGATCGCTATGTGAAGATCCGTAAGTTTACAACTACCTCAAAAGGTGCTCAGGAGGCGCACGAGGCTATTCGTCCGACCTACATGAACGCCCATACAGTAAGTGGCACTGCCCAGGAGCAGAAGTTGTACGAATTGATATGGAAGCGTACGATAGCTTCTCAAATGGCTGATGCTGAATTGGAAAAGACCTCAATTATGATTTCCAATTCGAAAAGTCCCTATAAGTTTGTTGCTACCGGTGAGGTAATCATTTTCGACGGGTTTTTGAAGGTGTACCTCGAATCGACCGACGATGAAGAAACAGAAGCAGCCGGTTTGCTTCCGCAACTGAAAGCGGGTGAAGAGTTGTCGGCTTCTGAGATAACTGCTCAACAGCGTTACACCCAACGTCCGGCCCGTTACGGAGAAGCCAGCCTGGTACGAAAACTCGAAGAACTGGGTATTGGTCGTCCGTCGACCTATGCCCCAACGATCACTACCATACAAAACCGGAATTATGTTGAGAAAGGCGACCGGCCTGCAGAGAAGCGGGCGTACAATCTGTTAACGCTCAAAAACGGAAAGATTGCGGATAAGTCGCTCACCGAGAATACCGGTGCCGAGAAAGGAAAGCTTTTTCCGACAGATATAGGAATGGTGGTGAACGACTTCCTGACGGAGTATTTCCCTGCTGTGCTTAGTTACGACTTTACTGCCCGGATTGAGAAGGAATTTGACCTTGTTGCTGAAGGTAAAGTAAACTGGGTGAGCTCTATCGACGACTTCTACAAGAAATTTCATCCTATTGTTGAGGATACTCTTAAGAACTCGGAACGGCAGTCGGGCGAACGCATCCTTGGAACCGATCCGGTGAGTGGGCGCCAGTTGTCAGTAAAAATAGGTCGTTACGGTCCCCTTGCCCAAATAGGTACTGCTGAAGAAGAAGAAAAGCCTGTCTTTGCCTCCCTGCGTAAAGATCAGTCGATCGAAAATATCAGTCTGGAAGAAGCACTGGAGCTTTTCAAGCTTCCACGCAGTGTAGGTGAGTTTGAAGAGAAGGAAATGACAGTGGCGATTGGTCGTTTCGGACCGTACATTCGTCACGATGGCAGCTTTTATTCGCTCCCCAAAGGCGATGACCCTATGGCTGTCACAACAGAAGCTGCTATCGAAATCATCCTTGCTAAACGGGAAGCAGAACGCAATAAGATTATTAGTGTGTTGGGCGAAAACGGAGAATACCAGGTGTTGAATGGTCGTTTCGGGCCCTACTTCACCTTTGAGAAAAACAATTATAAAATACCAAAGGGAACTGATCCTGCTCAGCTGACTGCTGAGGAGTGTGCTGCTCTGGTTGCAAAACAACCGGCGGGAACCTCGAAGAAGAAATCATTTCCCCGTAAGAAAAAATAAAACGATATGAAAAAGCTGGCATTATTAGCGTGTATGGTTGTTGGATTGACAACTGCAATGGCTCAAAAATCTTTCGAATATTCGGAAGGAGTACCTGCCCTGGTATATGCATTACCAGCCACCGAATTGGTGTTCGACCTGGAAATCGAGAAGATTACCGAAAAGCCGGGTATCTTCTATCAGTATTCGCAACGGTATCTGGCCACAACGAAGGTGGTTACCGACGAGTCGACTACTCATCGTGTACGTTCGGTACGAATGACTACCC
>JAQUYE010000020.1 GCA_028691965.1 Paludibacter sp.
GAGGCCTGTGTAATGGCAACATCCTTAAAGAGCAGATCTTCGGTACGCTTTTTATAGAAGTTGATGTCGAACAGGTAAGTATCATCTTTAAAACCAAGGTCGATACCAAAGTTAAACGATTGTGTTGTTTCCCACTTAAGGTTATTCAATCGTAAGGAGGAAGGACGTACGGCTGTCATGTCGATATAGGAACCATACAAACTATAGCGGCTATAATGCAGGTATTCGTACTGGGGTTGGTTTCCACTGATCCCCCATGCCGGACGAAAGGCAACGGTACCGAGCCAATCTTTCGTATCTTCCATCCAGGGCTCATCCGACATAATCCATTTGGCAGATATACCGGGGAAATTACCAAATTTGTTTCCTTGTCCGAACTTTGTACTACCATCGCGACGAATGGTACCATCAAGAATATAACGGCCTTTGTAAGCGTAGTGTCCGCGAAGCATGAAAGCAAGTGAACGCCAGGAGCTGTGAGCTGTTGATGCTCCTTTCAGGTAACCAAAACCCGAAGCATCGATGGCTTCGCCGGAAGGCAGACTGTAACTAAGCATCGACTGAGCAGCCGAGTTACCAACGTTAATCTGGAACGACCCATACAGCAACAGATCATGATCCTTGTTGACAAACTTGGGTTGCCATGCTATATTTTGGTCGGAATAGATAGTAAGTGATTCACGGTCGGAGTTATCAGCACGATTCACCTGTTCTTCATACCACCTGAGGTTCGACACCTCCTGTGGTAAGAACATAGTTGTCTTACTATTATTAATGTCGAACGACACATACATCTCGTATTTTAAACGACCGTCTTCCGGTTTAATCAAATCATATTGCAAACGGAAGGTTGGCATAATACGGAATGATTTAAGTCGGTTGGTAGCTAAATGCGCTAGTGCTACCGGGTTTTTAAGGTTCTTCTGACCATTATCAAGGGTAGATGAAAGAGGTATATTATAATAAGAGGATGTATTATTTCCTGCTGCATCCTGTGCGTAGATACTCACGTTCGGCATTTTACTATAAGCAATACCCAGGAGGTTCTCGTAATTTCGCTCGTTATCAGAATTGGTAAGTGAGAATTCAGAAATAAACTTTATACGGTCCGACACCGAATACTCCAGGTAGGCACGGGAGGAGATACGTGATAATTCCTGACCGATTACGGTACCCCGCTGATTGAAATAACCTCCGGATACACGGAAACGAGCACGTTCGCCACCACCGGAGATGGTAACGTAATGATCATTTACCGATCCCAGTTGAGTAACTGCGTCCACCCAATCGGTATTATTATTATAATTCTCGAAATCGGGGAAGTTGCGGTCGTAGTTATACTCATCAATATCGGTAGCGTAATCATCCTGACGGGGATTGAGATAGGCCTGTTTCATTAACATGGTAAAGTCATCACCGTTGAGCATATTCAAGCCCTTCGGCTGCTTGGTAAGCGTGTAACGGTACGAATACTCAACACGGGTGGGACCTGTCACACCTCGTTTGGTAGTGATCATCAATACTCCGTTGGCACCCTTCGACCCCCATATTGCAGCTGCAGCAGCATCCTTCAAAACCGAAATCTCAAGGATATCATCCGGATTAATACTCAACATATTTGCATATTGTTCCTGATTGGAGTTGGCAAAGTCGAAGTTAGGGTCGATCTGCACCTCGTATGGCACACCGTTTACTACAATTAAAGGTTCGCTACTGCTGTTGATTGAAGTAACCCCACGTATACGCATGGAAGTACCACTACCGGGGTCACCTGAGTTGGCAACAATATCGAGACCAGCAATACGACCTTGAAGAGCTTCGTCGATCGACGACACCTGAAGTCCTTCAAACTCTTTGGTATCAATTGTTTGAATAGCAGTACTCAATTCACGGGTAGGAATCGAAAAACCGCCCTGACCGGTACGCCGTGTAGCAGTAATTTCGACCGTACGGATGGTCTGTACGTTTTCATCCAGCTGAACATTAATCATCCGGCGGTCGCCGATAGCCAGCACCTTGCGGTTATACCCAACGTAACTAATCTGCAAGCGATTGGATGTGCTACGTATGCGCATCACGAACTTCCCGTTAAAGTCGGTTGAAGTACCATTAACCACACGATTGTTGGCATCAATTTCAGTAACACTGGCTCCGATAATTTCAAGTTTATCAGAAGACGAAATAACCTGACCCTGAATAATAACATTGTTTTCCTGAGCCTGAAGTGACGACAGCAGTCCGGGAAGCATCATCAGCACAAAGAGGATATAGGTAATTCTCATATTTGTTTTCATGCGTTGTTCTAATTTAATCTTCAAAGGTCAGTATATTATTCACTTGGTGCACCACTATCGATGAAGAAGTAGAGATCAGAGATGTATTGAAGGCTGTACCACTAACAGCACCGGTTCCGTCAACGTTTTTATAAGTTGTCGGAAGTTTGGCAAACAGATAATCCTTAGCAACAACATTATTCAGCGACGTTACCTGAACTTTCTCATTCTTCTCGGTGGTCAGTTCCATCGAATTGGCAGTTCCGACTACACCTAGCTTGTAATACTTATTCTTAGCTGTTTTCCAGTGCGTTACTGCATCATTCATTTTAATGGTAGCCGACTGGAACTGATCATTAATATTCTCTCCAAAGAAGACTGCATTATCCTGGAAGTGATACCTGAGGAAACGAACCATCTTTTCGATTGCCTCGGTGCGGGCTGTGCCGGTTAAGGCATCAATCTCATCCCAGGTGCGTAGCCGGCCGCTATCGTATGCATCTCTGATAGCTGCATTTGTTGGTGCATATACTGTATATCTGTAGGCATTAAAGAACTTAACAACCTGATCTACTCCCTGTATAGAAAATATCTGCATCGTATAATCAGCCGGCACATTGCTCAGCAGTTCAAAGAATGCTTCATATTCAGGATTTGAGCTCAGGGTTGTATACAAAGAGCGAAGTGCAGGCTGGATGGAGTTATCAATAAAATAGGTTTTTCCGTTCTGCTGTTCGAATATGCGTGTAACTCTTGAAGAAGTTCCCATGTGTAGGTTCCGTCCTCCGCTGACAGTCATATTCGATTCGTTACCATCGATACGAATGATATCATTTGCCTTCGTTACATAATATTGTTTCTGAGAAGTTATATTCCCGATAACAATGTGTGAATCGAGCACATCCCACAAACGGTTTTTGATAAAGTTAGGGTAGTTTCTACTGGAGATACTATCAATTGGTTCCGCCTCTGCTATATCATTTTCTTTATCGTACTTATGTATATACGCCATAATGGAGTTTGTTTCCTCAACGTATTTGAACTTAAGTACGGCAGGTACGTCCTGACCATAGGCAATCGGATCGACATAGTGTTCGAAGTATTCGTCGGTAGGAATAAACACGCTGTAATTACTTACCAGCGAGTTCAGGTAGAGTTTATAAAACTCAAACAAGGTTCCGTCGACACTGGTTTCAGAGATACGGATGGCCCAGTTCATAATCTTTGTATTTTCACTCAACAGAATCGGACTATACACCGATATATAATCCCGCGGAGGATATACCTTGTTGGTATAAAATATTTGTCCGTTTACACCGGTGTAGCTGCCTGTAACATGTGACTTTTCGATAGGCACAGCATAGTTTTCATCGTCGACTATCTTACTGAAACGGCTGGGTACCGATTCGATAAGCGACGGACGCATATGGCGGCGTAAAAGAGGAATAATAATATTGTCGGGCACACTGTCCCATGATCCAAACCGACCTTTCAGCAACTCTCCGACCCCACTGTTGAAGTACTCGTTCATGGCAGCATCGGTAGGAACAAACATAGTGGCCATATCGGCAGGAAGTGCTGCCTGACTACCGGTTGTAGAGTAGCTGTTCCATCCCGGACTAAAAGGCAGGAGAGTGGAAATGGCTACCAGGCCTGAAGGTAAAGCAGTAGCACCACCTTTAGACGAAAAATACAGTTTCTCGAAGATGGAGTCAGTAAAGTTTGGATAGAGCTGACGATACTGAGAGTTGATAGCAGCGTCGTAATAGGGTGCCGCAAAACGTTCCAGTAATTTTGAAAAGATCTTTGTTTCAGGATTCATTTCAATACGTACAGCCATATTAACCGGCGGAATAAGCACTTTTTCGAGCACGTGAACATACCCGTTCTTACACACTATATCGCGTTTAATAACTTTCGTATCGAACACATGTACGTCTCCGTCTTCGCGGCTTTTCTTACCACTGAACACAGCCCCTGAAATATAATCCATGTCCTCGTTAGTGATTCCACTACGGGTCAGAAACTTCTGGGTAAAATATACGGTAGGTGATACAGTAGCATCTTTCAGCAAATACATCCCCTGCTCTCTTCGGGAATCAAAATGCTTTCCAATCGATAGTTTATCTCCCTGTTCGAAAGCGATACTATCGATGGCTGCCAGTGTAGTAGGCCGACGCATGGCAGTTCCTTCGTGATAGGTCGAACCATCGTAATAATTCGATAGCGTTTCGATAAGGTAAGCGTTGTTAATCAACGAAAAGTTTAGAATCAGCTTTTTCTGAGCAAGGCTAAAATCTTCGTACTTACGAACACCCCATTCGTTGTTTTTGTAAAACTCCGTAAAGGCTGAATCGCTGGCAACAAAAAGTGTTTTACTACCGGTCAGACTAAGCGTTTCGGTGTATTTAAGATCATCGATCATTCGGATGTAAGTTGTATACTTACCTTCCTCTTGCAGATAATCGTAAATACTTGCACCCAGCCACTCAGGGAGAGTATCGTCGTAGAAATAATCGTCCCGACAGGATGAAAACACGGTAAGCATGAGGGTAAGCATCATAAAAAGCCTGACCCGCATAGTGGTTCCTGTGTATTTTCGTTTCATAAGATGTTATAAAAGCGTATCTAAAGTTTAACAAATTTCGTTGTTTCGTAATTTCCGGCACGAAGGATATAATATCCCGGTCGGAGGTGTGCCACTCCAATTGAATGATCCATCATCTCCTCCTGATGAACCAGGCTTCCCGACAAGTCGTAAATGGAAATCAGGGTTCCCGCTTCAGGAGCAGTAGAGAAAGATAGTAGATCTCCAACAGGATTAGGAGCGATAGTCAGTTTTGAGCTATAGGTCTGATCGGTTACATGAGTGGCTAAAGTTGGATTCATCACCAGCCATCCTACTGTTTCGGCAGCGGTTGAAGCCTGGCTCAGGGAGCGCTCACGTTGTTTTAATACGTAGGCAGCGGTTTCGCCAATGATAAAGGAGCGAAGTGTAGCCGTTGTATCATCGTTGCAGGTTTGCATCTGAGCAAGGAAAAGCGGATTTTTAACTGTTTCGCCGTAGTTGATAACCTTAGTGGTGGTACCTACGTAGTTGGGTGATGTTTTAGCCACTTTAAATCGTCGGCCTTCCATAACACCAATGCCTTCGGTCATTGCCACATAGCTGATCGATTCGGTTCCGGGTTTGGAACTAACACCCGCTTCTTTAAATATGCGCACCTGAAAGCCGTTTACGGTGACATTACGTACGCGCAAGGTGGTGGCGTAGGTTGTACCCGGACTTCTTTGATTGGCAAACACAACAGGTACAGAACTAAAGGGTGTTGGAAAGGCAACATACGACCATTCCGACGAGGCAGTACCACTACCAGCTAAGGCGGTTACATCTCCGAGCTGATGAACACCCGACGACAACAACAGGTAGGGTATATTTTCATCGCGACTAAAAGAACTGACATTCTGATACGACCAGGGCACAGCCTGTATTTCAAAGCGGGATGTTATATTCACGAACTTTGCCCGCGGAGTCATCAGTACAGTTGTATTGTTATTGGACGGAGGACCAAGTACTATGGAGGGGAAAGTTGAGAAAGGTGTTGCAAAGAACACCGCATTCCAGCTTGTATTTGAAACTCCCGCCACACCAAACTGTGCAACAGGTCCACCCGATGCTGAACTTGAACTAACTTCGGGTGTATAGCCCGAGAAGCTGCCATCAGCCAGTTTAGTCCGTGCCCGGTATTTTACAGTCCCTGCCGATGCATCCAGCTGATCGGTATAAGTGTATACTTTAGGCTCATCGCTGTTTACTATAACTTCGTACGAGCCATTTCCTTTCTTTCGTTCCAGAATAAAACCTCTGAAATAATCGCCGTTGTCATCCCTTACCGTGAGCGTGACCAATCCGCTTCCATAGGTAGCACCAAGGGAAGGATTTCGTTTCATACTGTATACCGGTATCTTTTCGTTCTTACGGTTAAAGGCCATCTGCGACTTATTATTCATATAATAGTTACCAGCCTTGGTGAGGTTTCCGTTCAGAATCATAGCACGTGCATCCTGAACCCAGTTGTAAATGGAATACCGCTCTACAAAGCTTGTAGTATCAAGCACATTCAGGATGGCTTTTATATCATTTAATTGTTTGTTTGCATTGGCATCCGAATAACTTTTGTCGGGAGTAGGCCACGACTCAGTAGTCCAGTTAGCTCCGTTATTCCATTCGGTAATCCAGATGGGTAACCCTGTTTTGTCGTGAACATATTTGAGATCGTTGTACCATTGCTGAGGTGACTTAGCCCAGTAAGCATGAATCACAACATAGTCGACCCTGTAGTTACGGGCTTTACAACTGTCCAGAAATTCGTATAACCAGGCTCCGTTACTACCGAAAGGATCGGAAGGTGCAGGAGACCCGAGACGTAAACCCGACTTCATGTATTCGGGCCAAGCTGCCAGAGCTTGCGATACCGACATATTCGACTGGTCGGGACGGTTGGGTTCGTTATATCCCAGCAAATGACTAACCCGTTGTTTGTTGTTTATCTGATCCCAGCCCGGCCAACCAAGGTTTTGCTTGATGGGTACGTATTCCTGATTTACCTTCGACTCCTGATCGGCACTCCAGGAATACCACCAGGTACCTTTTACTTTTTCAGCATCATTACCACCACCGCTGCCGGTTCCGCACCATCCTTTTTTAGTAACATACTCCCAGTTAAAGACCCGGATAAATGAAACAGTTGCATCGAGCAGGTAGTTAAAGGAGGGTATCTCCAGATCTTCGGTATCGGCTATAAACACACGACTATAACCACGACCATCGGCATTCGTAGCGAGTGTTGCCATGTAACCTTTCTTAAGACGAAACGACCGCATGCGATCGTCCATAGCCCCTAACTTATTATGATAGTTAAACAGAGAATAGGAAGCTGAGTCTCCTTTGAAATCAGTCTCGCTATATATGGTAAGAGGTTGAAAACTTGCCGGGTGTGCAACTACTGCAGTACCATGCTTGTAAATCATTACCCGCACGTTCATACGATTCACAGCAGGATACTGATCGACAAACATAGCAGGTAACAGACTATCAATAACTGTGGTCGGACGAATATTGGGGAAATAAAGCCATGCATCTACTCCGTTTAAGCGGATAATGCTGTTTACAAGAGCTGACTTAGCATAGGCAGCATTAATGGAAAGCGAAGATTTGCCTGTAAGAACAATCTCTTTATCTACATAACCATTTATCGTGACAGTAGTTCCATCGATAGTAACAGTTGTTTGTGAGGTTTGCGCTACCAGGCTTAGTGTAATGCTGCAACTCACAAAAACGAATAAAATCAGTTTCCTCATGGGTATTAGTTCTAGTATCTGAATTCGTATGCAAAGATAAAATCTTAGCAGAACGAACATGTGTAATATTCGTTCAAATGGGTAGAATAAGATTTACATTAGGCTAAGGCTACCAGCTGGTCGGGAGTTTACAGTCATCAACCAACATTGCTTTTACAACACGGGCATGATTTATCAGATCGGTCTTGTTTTTGACTTCCTCCCGCTGATTAATTCCGGTTGGCCAGTAATGCTGTGGGTTATTGTTGTTATCGCCCTTCAGGGTGGATCCGGTAAGTTGCTGACACAAGGCCTGTGCAACCAGCCCCTGCCAGATTCCGTTCGACAACTTGCTTTTCCATACATTAGTAGTACCCGACCCAAAGTAATGAGCCATCTCGTGCATAGCAGTCCCTACATACATATAGCGTTCGTTAGATCCAAACCCGATACTTCCGTGATACGATGCCTGAGCAGTTGGAATCCCTGAACTGTAGTAAACCCAAATATTTGCCCGGAAAGGAGTATAACGATTGTAGTAATACAACGCACTGTCCATTGCCTGCTTTATCATGGAATGCACCCTTGGTCCTGCATCAATAACACTCTGTGCAAGGGTATAAGTAACATAGCCCATCAGGGGCTGAAGTTTGGTAACCTCACTGTACGAAGTACCGGCACAGTTGGACGCATAGGAGCGAATATAATAGGTATTATCTATACTAATCCCGTTAATGAACGAAATATACTGTCCAACAGTACTGCTTTGAGCTTTAAGAACAGTATCTTTAATCGTTGGATTGGGATGAGTTGCCCAACAAATACCTCGTTCGGTAATCTGACATCCGCCTCCGGTTTTTACGTTCACCTGACAGGTTGCACGCATCGCATCGTAGTTAAAAGTCACCTTCATCAACTCAACTACCGGCAACGAAAAAGTTCCCTCAGCAAACACCACACTATCAACAGAGTTAAGATCAACGTCACTTAAGGTTCCGTCTTTCTTATGCACCTTCATTTGAGCAACATCCCTGGCGACAGTCAGGCTATCGATATTGGCAAGGACAAAGTTCTGCACCCTGCTATTGGTTTGGTGTACATTTAATACAGGATCGGCAGCAAACACCAGGATGGCAGCCGTAAGCACTATCAATAAACTATAAAACCTCTGCTTCATTCCTTAACAAATTTAAGAGCACGATTCCCGATTCTTACCACGTAAATACCTTTATTCAAGTGATTAATCTGAATCTGTACCTCTGAATTACTAATAAGTTGTTCGTGAACTAATTGTCCGGATACCGAATATATTTTCACCTGATGAGAACCCTCATCGAGTGAGCTGAATGATATCCAATCAGCTGCGCGGGTAGGATAAACCGACCAGGAAGCTTCGTTAGCCACCATGGGATTAAGTCCTGTTTTACTATCAAAATTGAAATACCGGATATCTCCCATAGGTATTCCACTCACCTCTCCGGAGTTAAGGTGAATCTGCATGGTCGTTGCATCAAAGGTGATTTTTTGCAAATTATCAAGGGATATCCTGGTAACCGACTGATCACCCAGCAGAATGGCTAATTCTTTGTTTTGAGCTGAAAGCAAAACTGCGCCTAGCAGTAACAGCATTACCAGCGAACTTTTCAGGTGTTTCATTTGCATAGCTTTAAAGAGTTTTTCTATTACCGGATGCAAAGTTATATATAATGTAGTACATTATTAGTAAAATCTTCTCAAAAGGGGGGACAAGTAGCCATGAATTTATTTTTGCACTGTTTTGACCAAAAAGTTCACACTATATTACAGGCGATGTTCTATTTTTGTGTCAATCAAATAATAACACACGACAGAATCATGATCAGACCATTGAAGAGTGCCACTTTGCTATCATTGATCAGCATAGCACTGACTATGCTGCTTTCTACTGAACAGTTACGTGCCGAATCATCATCCGACATTTTAAAAATCATTGAGAAAGTAAATACTTACTGGCAACAGGAACGACCTGATCCGGGAAATGCTTTTTGGGACAATGCTGCTTACCACACCGGGAACATGGAGGCCTATAAATTGACTAAGAACCCGGTATTTTTGAATTATTCGGAGAAATGGGCAGAAAAGAACCAGTGGAAAGGTGCGAAATCCGACGATCGTAGCAAGTGGCGTTATAGCTACGGAGAATCGGATCAGTTTGTATTGTTTGGTGACTGGCAAATTTGTTTTCAAACTTATATCGACTTGTACCACATTAATCCGGATAGTATACGGATTAAAAGGGCATTAGAGGTTATGGAATACCAAATGTCGACACCTAAGAATGACTACTGGTGGTGGGTGGATGGCTTGTACATGGTAATGCCGGTTATGACTAAACTTTACCATCTTACCAATAATGAATTATACCTCACAAAACTCTACGAATACTTTAGCTTTGCCCGGGATCTGATGTACGATTCCGAATCACACCTCTACTACAGGGATGCCAAGTATATTTATCCGAAACATAAAAGTGTAAACGGTAAAAAAGATTTCTGGTCACGGGGAAATGGCTGGTTGTTTGCCGGCTTAGCCAAAATACTTCCCGACTTACCTGATAACTGGAAACACAAGGCTGAATTTACTGTGTTATTTCAGAAAATGGCTGTTAGCTTAAAGGATGCCCAGCAAGAGGGCGGATACTGGACGCGTAGTCTGCTCGATCCTGACCACGCTCCCGGAGAGGAAACAAGCGGAACTGCCTTTTTTACCTATGGCTACTTTTGGGGAATTAATAACGGCTATCTGCGTAAATCCGACTACCTCCCTGTAGCCGAAAAAGGATGGAACTACCTAACCCAAAAAGCAATGCAAGCTGATGGAAGAATCGGATATGTACAACCAATCGGCGAAAAAGCAATTCCGGGACAGGTTGTTAACGAGAACTCAACTTCCAACTTTGGCGTCGGCGCTTTCTTATTGGCTGCTGCTGAACGCTATCGTTTTCTGGAGAAGAAGGAGCAAGTGCAGGCAGGCACTGCTAAGTCAACCAGCAATTACTCAGCTTACCTGTTCAGTTATTTTACCGGCAACCGCAAATCGGAAGAGCAAATTCACTTTGCAATTAGTTACGACGGACTTAACTACAAGACCCTGAATTATAATCAACCTGTTATTTTATCGTCGTCTATCAGTCGTACCGGAGGTGTACGCGACCCTCACATTCTGCGTGGTGCCGATGGTAAGACTTTTTACATGACGGTTACGGATATGGTTTCATCGAATGGCTGGAGTTCAAACAGGGGGTTGGTGTTGTTGAAATCAACCAACCTTACCGACTGGAGCTCGTCGGCTATCCAAATCCCAACAGCGTTTCCTGCTGAGTATGGCGATATTGACAGGGTGTGGGCACCTCAAAGTATTTACGACCCGGAAGCAGGGAAATACATGGTTTATTTCTCGATGCGAAAGGGAGATTATGATGCTGATAAGATTTACTATGCCTATACAAACAAGGAGTTTACTGCGTTCGAGTCGGCACCTAAACAGCTTTTCTTCCACCCCGAAGGAAAATCGTGTATTGACGGAGATATAATTTATCACGATGGTATGTACCATATGTTCTTTAAAACGGAAGGTCATGGCAACGGACTTAAAAAGGCGGTTTCGTCAACACTCACTTCCGGATGGGTGATGCAGGACAAGTATCTACAGCAAACCAATCATGCCGTTGAAGGCTCCGGCATTTTCAAACTGAATGGTACCAACGAATATATACTGATGTACGACGTATACATGAACGGTCGCTATGATTTTACCCGCAGTTCGGATCTTGAGAATTTCACCCTGATCAACAAGGATCAAATAAGCATGAACTTTCATCCCCGTCATGGAACAGTAGTACCAATCACTGCAAAAGAAGCAAAGGCTCTTGAAAAGAAATGGGGAGAAAAACCGGCAAAAGCAGTAAAAGGGAATAATCCGGCCTTAAAGGGGTTATACGCCGACCCGGATATTATCTACTCCAACAAAACCGGCAAGTACTACATCTACCCTACTTCTGATGGTTATACCGGATGGTCTGGAACGTATTTCAAAACATTTTCGTCGGACGATTTAAAGCAGTGGAAAGACGAAGGGACTATTCTCACTCTTGGTAAAGATGTGAAATGGGCCGATCGGAATGCCTGGGCTCCCTGTATAATTGAACGTAAAGCAGGTGATTCGTATAAATATTATTATTACTTTACTGCTGCGCAAAAGATAGGGGTTGCTGTATCGGATCATCCGACCGGACCTTTCGTGGATTCAAGCAAACCGTTGTTAAGTAGCCGACCGGAAGGCATGAAACATGGCCAGGTGATTGATCCTGATGTATTTCATGACCCTGTAAGTGATAAATACTACCTCTATTGGGGGAATGGTTTTTTGGCAGTAGCCGAACTAAACGATGATATGACTTCAATTAAGGAAGGAAGTACCAGGATAATAACTCCGCGGGGAGGTGAATTTCGTGAAGGGGCTCATGTCTTTTATCGTAAAGGCACCTACTATTTTATGTGGTCGGTGGACGACACCCGTAGTGCAGATTACAGGGTGAAATATGGCACTTCAACTTCGCCGACAGGCCCAATAACTCTGGCCGAAAACCCATTGATACTTCAGAAAGACCCTAAAGCAGGGATCTACGGAACAGGACACCACTCGACCATCCGGGTGCCCGGTAAAGACGAGTGGTATATTGTTTATCATCGCTTTAATTATCCGAAAGGAATCACCATGGGCGATGAGGCCGGGTATAATCGTGAAGTATGCATCGAGCGGATGAAATTCGACAGAAAAGGCAACATAAAGCCCGTAAAACCAACTCACAAAGGAGTGCGTTAACTACTACTAAAATGAAAAAACTACTTATTGCTGCACTCGTACTTTTACAGTCGGGAATGGTGTTGGCAACCGGACTAATTAAAAACGGAGACAAGTTCTACGACACACGTGGAGAAGTTATCAACGCTCACGGAGCCGGCTTTATTAAAGTCGGAGATTATTACTACTGGATTGGTGAAAACCGTAAACAAGGAGTTTTTGTGTCCTGCTACCGATCCACTGATTTGGTAAACTGGGAATTCAGAGCTGACTTGCTCACTCGTGATTCAGACCCGGACTTAAGAAACGCCAATATTGAACGTCCGAAAGTAGTCTATAACGAAAAAACCGGGCAGTATGTGATGTGGATGCATTATGAATACCGACACGATTACTCTCAGGCCCGGGCTGCAGTTGCTTATTCCGACGATATAGAGAAGCCTTTTACCTATGTAAAGAGCTTTCGACCATTTGGGAATATGTCGCGCGACTGCACAGTATTCAAAGATACCGACGGAAAAGCATATTTCTTTTCAGCAGCGCGTGAGAACTACGACCTGGCAATGTATGAACTTACCGACGACTACCTGGATGTAAAGGAACATATCACCACACTGTGGCCGGGCGGTCATCGTGAAGCTCCAACGCTGGTAAAACATGGTAAGTACTATTTCCTCTTCACCTCCGGATGTACGGGCTGGAATCCAAATCAGATGAAATACGCCTATGCAGAATCGATTCGGGGACCCTGGTCAGAGTTAATCAATATTGGTGATGAAACAACTTTTCGTACTCAACCTACTTATATCATCACTGTTGAAGGAAAAGAATCCACGAGCTACCTGTATGTAGGAGATCGCTGGGATCCGAAACAGTACTTCAACTCAACGTACATTTTTCTTCCCCTTCGTTTTAAGGATGCTACTACCCCACTTTTTGAATGGCAGGATGAAGTAAGAATCGATGCAAAAAAAGGAATAGTTAACTAACACTCTTATAATTTTAAACGACACATGAAACGAACTACCTGGATAGCCGCCTTATTGGCATTGGCTGTACTATCGCCTGCACAGGCTCAGCAGTCGCAATACGACTGGGAAAACCCTTCTGTTTTCCAGATTAACCGTGAACCTGCCCGTGCCGATTTCATACCTTATGCAGATGTAAATTCAGCTATTGCCGATGAATACCAACGTTCACCCTGGTTCCTGTCATTGAACGGAACCTGGAAGTTTTTCTGGTCTCCTGCACCGGCCCAACGCCCTGAGAAGTTTTACATGAACAACTTTG
Source organism: Paludibacter sp. (assembly GCA_028691965.1). Taxonomy (GTDB): domain Bacteria; phylum Bacteroidota; class Bacteroidia; order Bacteroidales; family Paludibacteraceae; genus Paludibacter. The sequence continues at coordinate 13,746 of JAQUYE010000020.1, forward strand.
ATGTATCGGCATGGGACGATCTGCAGGTACCTTCGAACTGGGAATTGAAGGGCTATGGTATTCCGATATATACGAACGTTACCTATCCGTTTCCAAAGAACCCACCTCACATACCCCATTATGACAACCCGGTAGGATCTTATAAACGTAACTTTACAATTCCTTCTTCATGGGATAATCGTCGCGTTTACCTGTATTTCGAAGCGGGAACATCGGCCATGTATATCTGGGTAAACGGGAAGAAGGTTGGATATACCCAAAACACCAAGAGTCCTGCTGAGTTTGATATTACCGAATATGTAAAGACAGGTGACAATGACGTTGCTGTTGAAGTATATCGCTGGAGTGATGGCTCTTACCTGGAAGATCAGGATTTTTGGCGCTTATCCGGTATCGACAGGGATGTTTACCTCTACAGTTCCGAACAGCAACGCATTACTGATTTCTTTGTGCAACCCGACCTGGATGCAGCTTATAGGAATGGTAGTCTGAAAGTAGATGTCGACTTAAAGAATTACGTCTCCAACTATACAGGAGTTCAGCTTACTGCAACGCTTTATGATGCAGCTAAAAATGTAATATTCCGAAAAACCGGCAAAACAAGTGTGGGCAAGGACAGTAAAACAACGCTAAGTCTGCAGTCATCGGTTAAAGCCCCTAAATTATGGAGCAACGAGACACCCTATTTATATTCCTTAGTGTTGACGTTATCGGATGCTAACGGACGTGTAATAGAGCACGTTTCGAGCCCGGTAGGATTCCGCAAAGTAGAACTGAAAAACGGGCAACTACTTGTTAATGGTGCCCGTATCATGGTAAAGGGAGTAAACATACACGAGCATCACCCTGTACACGGGCATTACATGACCCGTGAGATGATGATTGAAGACATAAAACGGATGAAGGAACTAAATATTAACGCCGTTCGTTGCAGTCATTATCCCAATAATATAACCTGGGTTAAGCTCTGTAATCAGTATGGTTTGTACTTAGTTGACGAAGCTAATATCGAGACACACGGAATGGGTGCTGAATGGCAAGGTTGGTTTGATCAGAAGCGCCACCCGGCCTATTTACCTGAATGGCACGATGCTCACATGGATCGTATTTACAGTCTGGTGGAGCGCGATAAAAACCATCCTTCCGTAATCATCTGGTCGTTAGGGAACGAATGTGGCAACGGACCCGTATTCCACGATGCCTATAAATGGATCAAGGAGCGTGACAAAACACGACTTGTACAGTTTGAACAGGCAGGTGAGCAAGCCAACACTGATATTGTAAGTCCGATGTACCCCTCTATTCGTAATATGCGCGAATATGCCGACCGGGCATCGGTTGACCGTCCGTACATTATGTGTGAATACGCCCATGCAATGGGTAACAGCACCGGCAACTTCCAGACATACTGGGACATCATCCGTGGAAGCAAGAATATGCAGGGTGGTTTCATCTGGGATTGGGTTGACCAGGGTTTTAAAGTAAATGACGATTCGGGTCGTGAATACTGGGCCTATGGTGGAGATATGGGAGGTCAGAACTACACCCACGACGAGAACTTTTGTCACAATGGGTTGGTATTACCCGACCGCACCCCGAAACCGGGAGCTTTCGAGGTTAAGAAAGTGTATCAGGACATCCTGTTTCATGCCGTAGATCTTAAAAAAGGGACTATAAAAATTGAGAATGACTTTGTTTACACCAACCTGGATAAATTCCGCTTTGTGTACGAAGTACTTAAAAACGGACAGGTAGTAAGCAGTGGAACGCTTGCTCATCAGCAGGCTCCCCGCACTGCTAAGGAAGTTCGTATCAGTTTACCTGAAATTAAGGAAGAACCCGGAGTCGAGTATTACCTTGCTATTTATGCTTACACCCGCGAAGCCTCGGAAGTATTGCCTGCAGGCTACGAAATTGCCCGTGAGCAATTCCGTCTGACTGACTCATCGGCCTTTGTTGCTAACTCCTCTACAACCGGAGCTGAAGTAACTGAACAGAACGACCGGGTAATCCTGAAAGCCAATGGTGTGGAAGTTCACATCAGCAAACGATCAGGTATGATCGATCGGTATACAGCCAACGGTCGCTGGTATTTCCGCCAGTATCCACGCCCCAACTTCTGGAGAGCACCAACCGATAACGATTTCGGAGTAAACATCCAGTCGTACGCCAATGTATGGAGAACGGCCGGACGACATACTTCACTGGTTGCAATCAACCTGGCGGAAGGACTTGTAAAAGCAGAGGTAAAACTAAACGATGTAGATGCTGTAATTCAGTATCAATATTCAATGAATGCTGCGGGAGATTTCACAGTGGAATCGACCTACAAGGCCGGTCCCGGAGCGATGCCCGAACTACCCCGTGTAGGAATTATCTTTGCATTGAATCGTGAATATACTAACTTTAGCTGGTATGGTCGCGGTCCGCTCGAAAACTACCCCGACCGTAACACAGCTTCGTTCATGGGTATTCACAAAAGCACAGTTGCTGAGCAGTACGTACCCTATACCCGCCCACAGGAAAACGGATACAAAACCGACCTGCGCTGGTTTACATTAACCGATGCTCAGGGAAAAGGAATACGCATTGAAGGACTTCAAGCTATGGGTGTTAGTGCATTGCACAATTATCCGGAGGACTTTGATCCGGGGCTGACAAAAAAACAGCAACATACAAGTGATATAACTCCGAAAGACGAAGTAGTAGTTTCACTTGATGTTGCCATGAGAGGAGTCGGCGGGGATAATAGCTGGGGTGCTCAACCACACCGCGAATACCGTTTATTCAACAAGGAATATAAAATGGGTTTTGTTATTAAAAACTTATAGCACCACCCAACAGGAAATTGAATCCCTGAACATCATAACCCGGAAATTCTTCGTATTTGCTGTTCAGTACATTATTCAGTTTCACAAAGGCAGAATAGGTCTTATCGAAATAATAGGAAGCACTCAGGTTTAAATCATTTACCGGCTTCATTTCTATAACAGTTGCTCCCAATCTGGCATTTCGTTTTCCTTCGTAATAGAAGTTGGAACTTAAGGTCAGTTTGGGATTAACTTTTACATCCAGATTCCAATCTGCTTCAAGAGCCGGTTTCAACCAGGCCTGAGCAATCGTTTTTGTAGTCCATTTATTAGAAACAACCTTTAAACTCGAACTAACAACGTTCCTGAATTGAAAACTCAAGCGTGCACCGGCCCGGAATAAAGTTGCATCACTATAGTCTACTTTGAATTTATTCACAGTGTAATGCAGGTTATCCTGCATATTCTGAGGAATCACAACTGAGTCGTTGACAAAGAAGTATTGATCCTTAATACTGTTGTATTCAACAAATCCATCGAGGAGTAGAAAATGTGCCGGTTTTAACTTCACACCAAAGTAAGGCTTAAAAGGAGTATAGGTATCTTTCACCCGCAATGAAGGCTTTACCCAGGGATTTTCTTCCATCAGCTTACTGGTGGTCATCGTTCTGAAGCCACCGCCGATTCCTCCGTACAAGGCCATGAATTTAGGAAATACCTTCCACTCAGCACTGATGTCGGGAGAGGGATTAAAGGTACGTCCTGTAACGAACGAAATAGCGGTCGATAATCCCAGGCGAACAGATGCATTCCCTTTACTCATCCAAAAATACGGATTAACCTCTAATACCGAATAATCGGGGAAGGTCGGGGTTTGGCCAACAGGTGCCGTATAGGACATGTTTTTAAGATCAAAGTCGATTCCGAAACGATTGTTCGACAATAAATACTTGTCGAATCCATATTGGACGTGAACTAATTGCTCCCCCCAATCGGAAGCAGTTTTAAAGTTTTCGTAGCGCACAACCCCCAGGTGTCGGAGATTTACCTTATCGGGCATTGACCTGAATCCAAGTAAAGCATGATAACCAAGATGAGAATCATCTCCTATCTCTCCATTAACCACATCGGCCGGCAAAGCATTACCTATAGTTGAAAAATTGGAACCGTAATAATTAAAAAAGCGATGAATGCCTCCCACAGAAGCAAAGAGTTCGGTAGTCCGGAAATAATGATTATAGTCGATACTGCCTTTAGTTTCAGCAAATTTACGTTTTCCAAAAGTGCCCAGGTGATTAACGTGAATATCCAGGCGATCTTTCTCTTTCTTCAACAAAGGAAGAGTGAGATCACCTAATGTATTCAGGTAATTACCAAACCCCAACCGCACGAAAGCATCTTGTCTGATTTTCGGATCCTTGTTGTAAGTAGCCATTGGCAAACTCTGGAGGTAACGCCCCAATGGGAGCGGATAGAATAACTCTCCGTAGTCCACCCGTTGTTTGGTATTCAAAGGCTCCGGAACTTCGGGGAGTGTTGTAATTTTACCTGCATCCTCAATAACGGGCTGGTATTCCCGTTCGACGGTTACATTACGATCAATTGTTGATTCCTGAGCTACGATTGCTGTTGGTAACATTGCCAGCAGCATACAATATATAGTTGTTCGTTTCATACGTATATTCTCCTGTTAAGAATTTAATTACTTACTTTTGCTTTTTCCCGCTGTGAGATTCCCGAAAGCCTGCTTTCGATGAGCTGTTGTATATCGTCCTGCTCTTTGTAGTTACGCTGCAGACTCAACAAATACTGTTTCGCCTGAAAATCATTTTTTTGAACAATGTACACGTCGGCAAGTAATACAAAGCTACGTGCCAGCCAATACTGATGGGGAGTATTCTGTTTTGCAAACTCCTTTACTTCCTTTTCGGCCAACGCATAACTACCCTGTTCGAAATACAGATTAGCCAGTAGGTACGAAGCCTCGGCCCCTTGAGAAGTGCGGGTTTCAGCAGATAGTAATTTTAAATCTTCCATTGCCAGATTAGATTGACCGGACTGAATGTAAGCCTTAGCACGCAGGTACCGGGCTTCCGTTTTCATTTCGGAAGTAGATCGCACATCTGTAATCACTGCAGCTGCACCCTGGATAATCATTTGATAATCGTTCGTATAATAGGCAGAACGCATAATCCCTAATCGGGCTATATTCCGGTTTTCGGGCGACTGAGCCTGCTGTTCGAGCTGACGAAAATAGACAAGTGCATTTGCAAAGTCTTTCTTGTCGAACGAAATCTCGGCCGAACGTATCAGGGCATCTTCCATATGTTGATTTCCGGGGATGTTTAAGAGCATCCTGAATTCAGCAAGTGCCTTATCTGCCTCGTGCGTACGGTAATAACTTTCAGCAAGGAAGTAGCGGGCATTGGTACAGTACCTGCCACCCGGACAATAATTCTGCAAATAATTGTTGAATCCGGTAACAGCCTGAGCATAATTAGCATTCATATATTGCTTTTCAGCTGCTATATAACTAATAGAGTCCTGTCGGTCGGCACTCAATCCCGAAATATTCATATTCAACGATCGGGCATACGCCAGGTATGCCGGTACATCGTTTAGTTCTATATAGATATTTTCAAGACGTTCCAGCGCGTTAAAAGCTTCCACAGAACCCGGATAGCCCGACACTACCGTTTTATAGGCAGTAATTGCGTCGGATAACTGGTTTTGATTGTGGTATATCATACCGGTTTCAAGTGCAGCTTTCCGGGCTGATACAGTATTAGGGTGAAGTGACACCAGACCTTGATATACGCGTAATGCTTCACTGTTATTATTCAGCATAATGTAAGCCCTGCCTGTTTCATACAGGGCTTCATCCACATATGCCGAACCGGGATAGCTTTCAACAAGGGTATTCATACGGGAAATTTTCGTACTGTACTTTTTCTGTAGCCCGGCTACATATGCACTTTGAAACAATGCATATTCACCGGTATACCTGCTTAAATTGGCTGCACGCGAATAGGTAAGCTCGGCTCCTGCAAAATCACGATCGTAAAGCATACAATCTCCCACCCTGGTAAGAGCATCGGCATACACTTCAGATGTTTTATTGCGTTCCATATTCATATACAAATCAAAGTATCGCCTCGCTTCCCTGTAATTTTGATTTGAAAAATGGGCGTAGCCCATACTGTAATGTGCCGGTACAAAATTTTTGCTGTTGCGTGCCTGAGGATTGGCAAGGAAAGAACGCAGGTCAGAAATGCTATTGGTTATCCTGCCCAGTCGATAACAACTTTCCGAACGCCAGTAAAGGCTTTCGGCTGTGTATAAATCGGAGGCACGTTCGTTGAGTGCAAGGTTAAAATATTCGACTGCTTTCTCAAAGTTATTGAGTGCAAAAGCCTCAGCTCCTAATTGGAACACTATAAATTGCTTCGCTTCCAGGATTTTCTCGTTGGGGTTTTTAATTCTTCGTATTGACTCATATGCCACAGCATAATTCTTCGATGCCATATATGCCGATGCCAGGTAGTTTTTAACTTTATAGGCCCCAACTGTATTCGGATATTCTTCCAGGTATTGTTCAAAAGCATGGATGGACTCTCCGAAGGCCGAGGTGGTTTCGTAGGTGGTGAGGGCGTAGTTTAACAACGCCTCCTCCCTTACCTTTTCATCAAAGCGTGTGCGTAATACTGATTCAAAAGCCATGCGGGCATTAACCTTATCGTTCTCTTTCACGAAACAATGTCCCAGGTGCAGGTAGGCATTCTCAGTTAAGGCATCAGCCTCGGTAGTAACCTGTTGCAAATAAGGAATTGCTGCAGCAGGGCGGTTGGTCTTCATGTACGACATACCCATTATATAAGAAGAATGGCGTAGAATTCTCGGAGTTAACGATTCGTATTTTTGAAGAAAATCAATTGCTGCAGGATAATGTTGGGCGTTATATGCAATCTCGCCTCTGATACGATATACTTCTGAATTATTTGGATGATCCGGATAATTCTTAAGCAAATAATCAGCCTTTACAAGCAAAGAATCGGTTTGCCCGCTCTGATAGTACAATTGAAAAAGATAATAACTCACCTCCTTTTTATATTCAGGAAGGTGTTCAACCCGTTGAAATGCAGTTAACGCTACGGGATAGTTTTTAAGGAAGTATTCGCTATATGCATAGTAATACATTGACGGCTCCCGGTAAGGTGAATCAAGTTCCTTCAGGTGATTAAAAATAGCTGAGGCTCTTGCAAACTGATCAGTCTGCACAAAAGAATACGCCTGAGCAAAGTCGTACATATTCCTGTGACGCTGTCCGAAACGTTGCGGTTTCACGGTGTCGAAATAGAGCAAAGCTCTTGTATAGTTCTTATCATCAAAACTTAACATCCCTAACATAAACCGCAGGTTATCGGCATAGGGAGTGTAAGGATGTTGTTTTAAAAAGTCCAGCAGTAACACTTCGGCATTATCTTGCCTCAATTCAAACGCATTGGCAACAAGAAGATAACCTGCATCATGAATCTGGCCGGCTGTCAACTGCTTCTCCTGACTCAGGAATTCCTCAATTTTACGGAAGGAAGCTGAGAACTTTCCCTGGTGGTAAAGATCTTTGCCTTGTTCGAAGAGCTTATCGGAACTGGTGTAGACACTGCTATGCTGCGCCAGGGAACCACTTACGATGGTTGTAATAAGTAACAGGCTAATTACAAATTTTCTCATTTTATATCATTTTTGTAGGTTTTTAAAAAACGTTTCACTGCTTCTTTTATGGATAGAAGTCCGAACTGCTGAGGATCAACCCTATCGAGAGCAACAAAACTACAGGAAGCAACATCATCGGCGGGAACAGGAACAATATTCGTACCGATTTTAACCAAATAGAATAAATCAAGTGTCGGTAATGTCCATCCACTATAGGTGTATTGATTGGGAAGCGAGAAAAGATAACTTATTTCATCAACATTTATTGTAAGCTCTTCCCGGAGTTCGCGTCGAAGTGCATCTTCGGAAGTTTCGTCGTCATCCACAAAGCCACCGGGCAAATCAAGAGTTCCCTTTTCAGGATCTTTAGCCCTTACCCCTACGAGCAATTCATCTTTATCATTCAGGATAAAAGCCGCGACGGCAGCCGAGGGATTTACATACATTGAGAAGTCACAGCCGGCACACCGCATCGACTTTACATTCTGTTGATGAAATTCGGGACTACCGCAAACCGGACAAAAACGAAACAGTTTGTAAAACTTCATGGATAGTATGTTTAGATGCAAAGATAAAGAATATATAACACACAGACACCCTGCTATTGTTTAAAAGAATCCTTGTTAATAACTTTTTAGCAAAAGAATTTATAGAATTGGGATTAATACTGTATTTTTGCAGAAATTCAATGCTTATGAACCGAAAATTGTCTTTTCTTCCGGAAGACGAACCGGATGAACTGATCCGACGTTACGAAGCATTTCTGAGCAACAAGAGCAGCTCCGGTTATTTTGATGTAGAGGAAATGGAGCATATTGTGGATTACTATCTTCGCAAAGGTAGAACCCGTGATGGTTCGAAAGCCCTCGAATTAGGTTTTCGGCTGCATCCCGGCAATCCGGGTCTGCTCACCAAACGGGCAAAAATTTACCTGGCCTCCGGTCATGCATCCAAAGCGTATCAGATTCTCGAAACAACTGCCAGTCCCTACGACTACGAAGTAAAATTGTTAAAGATTGATGCGCTGATACGACTCGACAGACCCAAAGAGGCTACATTGATTGCTGAACGACTGATCGCAGAAGAGGAGCAAGAGAAAGACGTAGTATGTCTTGATATAGCTTTTATTTATCTTGCTCATTTTGAAATGGACCAGGCATTTGTCTATCTTCAGATCGGTGAGCAGTTTAATCCCTCCAATATTGAACTATTATTTGAATTAGCTTTTTGTTACGAACAACAAGCAGAAATTGATTCGGCTATTTCAATCTACAACCGTATCCTGAAGCTGGATCCTTATTCACCGGAAGCCTGGTTTAACCTTGGTCAGATTTATTTCACAAGTCAGGATTTCACAAACGCATTGAATGCCTACGAATACGCTCTGGTAATCCGACCGGAAGATTCATTGACCGTTTTACAGAAAGCCCATAGTCATTTTCAGCTTGCACATTATTTGGAAGCCATAGAGGAATACCTTAACTACTCCAACATGGCAGCAGAGCATTGGCAGACCTGGCTGTTCATTGGCGAATCGTACGAGCGGCTGGAACAGTTCAACGAAGCAATTATTTATTATAGTCGTTCGCTCAAAGAACAGCCTGATAATTACGAAGCATTAACCGGCATAGCTATTTGCCTGATGGAGCAGGAAAAATACCAGGACAGTCTGGTGTTTAGCCGACGTGCCATCGAAATCAGGGAAGAAGCTCCGGATGCATGGGTATATCTGGCAGAGGGACTGATTGGAGTTGACAAGGTTGATGAAGCGTTGCAAGCCTATATTAAGTCGGTTAGAATCGATCCTGATCAGCCCGAAACCTACATGGCTATTGGCAATATATGCATGGACAAAGGTGATTTTACATTGGCACTTGAGTATTACAAGCAGGCAATGGAACTTAATAATGAGAACGAGCTGCAAAACATTAATATCTTTATGGCTGTTGCATACTACAGAACCGGCCAACGCCAGGCAGCATTGCTGGCCCTGGATAAGGCTATCGATGAAAATCTTGATTCACTCAAGATATTTCAGGAACTTTGTCCCGATGCCGATTTCTGATATACTTAGAAAATGTAAACCAATAGCAATATCTATCAAGTAGTGTAACATGAGAAAACTGATAATCTCTTTATGTCTTAGCTTCCTATTCCTTCCACTAATAGCAGAGCAAACTGCTGTACCTGAAAAAGAACCATCAATTATTCAAAAAGTAGAAGGATGGTACGAGAATAACATGAACTATGGAACGATCACCTTACTTATGACGATTGAAAGTTCGTTTATTCCGTTTCCTTCTGAAGTTGTTATTCCCCCGGCAGCATATATAGCAAGTAAAGAAGATAGTCATCTTAACATATTTCTGGTGGTTCTTTTCGGAACGTTAGGAGCTTTGATTGGCGCCTATATCAATTATTTTCTGGCTTTCTACCTGGGCCGACCGCTGCTTCATAAATTTGCTGACAGCAAACCGGGGCATTTGTTACTGCTTAGTTCGGCCAAAATTCAGAAAGCGGAAGATTATTTCCAGACTCATGGCAAAACTTCTACGTTTATAGGCCGACTTATTCCCGGCATTCGTCAATTAATATCGGTACCTGCCGGGTTGGCAAAAATGAATCTGCTTCCGTTTACAATATTTACCTTACTCGGGGCAGGTATATGGAACATCATATTGGCATTACTGGGTTATCTTGCTCATGGGCAGGCAGATCTTATTAATGAATACTCACACGAGATTGGCTATATAATAATGGCTGTAGTAGCTGTTGCTGGTTTATTCTATATTTTGAAGTACTTCCGAAAAAAGAAAACAACATGAGACAATTCGGACTGATTGGATTTCCTGTCCTGCAATCCTTTTCAAAAGCATATTTCACTGAGAAATTCGAAAAGGAATCACTGGATGCAGTTTATGATTTGTATCCGTTGAAAGACATATCACAATTTACGGAACTGATACAGACCCATACATTCAGCGGTTTGAATGTAACAATCCCTCACAAACAGGCTGTGATGCCTTACCTGGATGAATTGGATGCAACTGCAGCTGAAATCGGCGCTGTCAACGTTATTCGTTTTATTCGCAGGGATGGCCGTCTACTGTTGAAGGGCTATAATACGGATGCTATCGGATTTGAAAACTCTATCCTGCCCCACCTGAAGGAGCAACATAAAAAGGCATTAATTCTGGGTACCGGAGGAGCTTCCAGGGCAATTGACTATGCGCTTCGTAAAAACGGCCTGCAAACTACATTTGTATCACGAAGCAGTTCAGCCGGACAACTTAGTTACGAAGAACTTACAGCTGATAGCATACAGGAGTATACGGTTATAGTCAATTGCACTCCCCTTGGAATGTATCCGGCTATAGATGGTTATCCCGATCTACCATACGAGGCCATTAGCAAGAAGTACTTGTGCTACGATGTGGTATATAAACCCGAAGAAACCTTATTTCTGAAGAAATCGAAAGCAATGGGTGCAACTACTATCAACGGATTAGAAATGCTATGGGGCCAGGCAGCAGCTGCCTGGTTGATATGGAATAGTTAACACGTACCTTCAATAAAAATCGACATGATGGAATGGAAAACTCCCTACACCTTTGATAAGGTTGTCCGTATAGTAATCGGACTAACTGTTCTTGTCCTGTTGTTTTTACTGATTCGCCGGTTGGGCAGTGTTCTCACCCCCTTCTTTGTTGGTTGGCTTCTGGCTTATTTATTACATCCCATCGTAAGCTTCTTTCAGTATAAACTAAAACTGAAAAGCAGAATTCTCTCTATTGTCATCACACTTTTACTTTCGTTTGGTTTAATAACAGGGGGTATTTTGTTATTGATTCCTATGATAGCCGGCGAGATGAAAAACATGTCGGTTCTGTTGCAGAATTTCACTGCCAACTTTACTTTCGATAGTTTTTTACCCATTGCATGGCAACATGCACTGGTCAATTATATCAGCGACATAGACATCCTGGAATTACTGCGCAATCCGAACACGATTGATGTAATAAAAAAGGTCACTCCTCAGCTTTGGAGCATTGTAGGTAGTTCCATGAGTTTTATAATCAGCACTGTTGCTTTAATAATCATTGTACTCTATCTTATCTTTATCCTGATGGATTATGAAAAGATAAACAACGGCTGGCCATCCATAATCCCCCCGAAATACAGGGATATAATCATGGAGATTGTAGAGGACATTGAAGCAAACATGAACCGCTATTTCAGGGGTCAGGCATTGATTGCCCTGATTGTAGGAACCCTTTTTACTATCGGATTTGTTATCATCGACCTACCTATGGCAATAGCTTTTGGAATCTTTGTAGGCATCCTCAACCTGGTACCCTATCTGCAGACCATTGCCATTGTTCCGGGCTTCTTTCTGATTCTTATTAAGGCCGCTGAACCGGGTGGCAGTCTGGGAGCAGCCATCCTCGGGGTAGTGATTGTATTTGTGATCATTCAGGGATTTCAGGACATGGTACTGGTACCAAAAATAATGGGAAAAGTAACAGGAATGCGCCCGGCAGTAATCCTGTTATCTTTATCGATCTGGGGAGCCTTGATGGGGATCATCGGGATGATTATCGCACTTCCACTTACCACACTTATTATGTCGTATTACAACCGCTGGGTAATTCGGGAAGAAACACTCCCGATAACTGCCGACACCCCTGACGGGAAGGAAATTCAGCCCGAGTAGTGCAACAATTCTTCACTAATTATGACACAACAAAAGATTTTATTTGTATGCCTGGGTAATATTTGTCGCTCACCCATGGCAGAAGGAATTTTTCGCGATTACGTAGAAAAAAACAGAGCAGAACGATCCTTCATCATTGACTCTGCAGGCACCTCCGGTTATCACCAGGGCGAACTGCCTGATGCCCGTATGCGCGTTCATGCCAGTCGACGGGGATATCACCTCGCACATCGCTCACGCCGTTTTCAGCAGGAAGACTTTGAGCGATTTGATAAAATCATAGCCATGGATGATACTAATGTAGAACGACTTCATGGTATGGCTTTCGGTGACGAGCAAAAAGCAAAAATCAGCAAAATGACCGACTACTGTCGGGTTTTCAAAGCAACAGAAATCCCCGATCCGTATTACGGCGGGGATTCCGGTTTTGAGCATGTTATTGATCTGCTCGAAGATGCTTGTAAGGGGTTACTCGACGAACTTATTTAGCTACTTTTTCAAGCCACTTCAACATAGCCAGCATTAACAGCATTGAAGCCACACAAACTGCGACGAATACTGTCCAGGTAATGGAGATGGAAATATTCTCGTACATCATAGCACCTAATATGAGGGAGAAGTTCCCCACTGCTGTAGCAGTCAACCAACCACCCTGCATTAATCCCTGCATATGCGGAGGAGCTACTTTCGAAACAAATGACAACCCCAGTGGAGAAATAAACAACTCTGCCACAGTAAGAATGAAATAGGTAAAAAACAACAACCATGGTGTAACACGCATTTCATCGGGCATACCACCCTGAGCAGTTACGTCACTTAATAATGGTAAGCCTATTGATCCAACGGCCATTAACACAAAGGCCGATGCAGCGATACCCATCCCGATAGCAATCTTTTTAGGTGTGGAAGGCTCTTTGCCCCTTTTCGCTAAACGACCGAAGATACCGATTACAATGGGCGTTAAGAACACTACCAGGATTGGATTGATCGATTGGAACACTTCAACAGAGCTGAATATCTTTCCACCCAGCAAGGTATAATCTTTCGCAAAATAAGTAAGCGTCAGGCCATTTTGATGGAAGGAGAACCAGAAAAAGATTACAACACCAAATACTGCCAACAGTGCATAAATCCGCTGACGAATCTCTTTGGCATTCTTTTGCAGTTCTTCAGGTGAAATATGAGTAGCTGCCTTTTCTTTAATTCGTGGAACCGGCAAGTGGCGTTTAGTGCTAAGGAAAATAATCAAAGAAATACCCATAGCTACAACCGCAGTAAGAAACGCATAATGAAAACCTGTATTAAAAGCATCCAGGTAGCTGGTTGCGAAAGTAGACAGATCAACAGGCATTACTCCGTTCGAAACAGTGGTGGCAAGTTCGCTAAAACGTCCACCTATCACCTCTTCACTCATCTTTCCATCGAGGTACTGGTGACAAAGTCCGGGAAGATCGGCATTGTAGGCATAACCCTGCATCTTTACAAAAGTATTACGCACCCATGCAGCAAGGAAAGGAGCAAACATTGCACCGATATTGATAAACATATAAAAAATCTGGAATCCGGAGTCTCTCTTATCACGGTACTGGTCGTTATCGTACATCTGACCAACGAGTGCCTGAAGATTACCCTTAAAAAGACCATTACCAAAAGCGATTACCAGCAAGGCCGCTAATGCAATGTACTTGGTGGTAATAAGAGCCGGCATCGACAACAGAACATACCCAACCGACATTACAATAAGTCCTACGATGATAGTACCTTTGTAATTACGTAACCGGTCGGCAATAATTCCACCCACAAGGGCCAGAATATAAATGGCACCGTAGAAAATGGAATACATTAAACCGGCTTCGGTTCCTGATAAGTTAAATTTGGACATCAGGAAGAGGGTCAGGATGGCCATCATGGTGTAAAACCCGAAACGCTCGCCCATGTTGGCAAGTGCTGCCGGGATAAGTCCCTTAGGATGATTTTTTAGCATAATGAATCGTTGTTTGGTATTTTAATAAACTTCTGTTTGTATTTTCAGCCGGCAAACTTACATAATTTATTACAAATTATGTGCAGCCAAGTTATAAAAATACCTTAAAAATACAAGCCAACACAGGTTTAGGGATTATTTACCTTACTGAAACAATCTCTGCAAATAGGTTCATATTCCTGCGTTTCACCCAATAGTACCCGTTTATCACTATCTACCAGACGATGGGATACATAGGCAAGCGAACCGCAACGAACACAGATAGCATGTACTTTATAAACATCTTCGGCAATTGCACATAAAGCAGGCATGGGACCGAACGGAACTCCTTTGTAATCCATATCCAGTCCAGCAACTATCACTCTTATCCCCTGATCGGCGAGCTGATTACACACATCCGCCAGTCCTTCATCGAAAAACTGAGCTTCATCAATACCAATCACATCCACATCGTTCGACATCAACAGAATACTACCGGAGGAATCAACCGGAGTGGAACGGATAGAGTTACGATCGTGAGAAACCACTTCATCTTCAGAGTAGCGTGTATCAATTTTTGGTTTAAAGATTTCAACCGATTGTTTAGCAAACTGTGCCCTTTTCAATCTGCGAATCAATTCTTCTGTCTTACCTGAAAACATCGACCCACAAATTACCTCTATGCTACCTCTTTTCCGGTACGACAAACTGTTCTGCTCTGAATAGATCATGATAATTCTTGAAATTTAGCTATTTTTTATTCTTTTATCAGTATGAAATCAGTAACTTTACACCGCCTTTAGTACACGATGTTTACCGTGCAAAAATATAAAAAAATAATGGCGGATAACGAAAATTCTAAAAAAGATATGAACAGAGAACTCATAGTTTCCCTTTTAAAAAAGAATATCGACGATCTTATCCTTTTAACAGAAGGATTTGAAGAAATGACCTCTTACCCGGACTCACTTATCCATCTGGCACAGTTAAAAACCAATGAAATAAAGCAATACCTGTCTGAATTAGGGGAACTAAAGTACACCAGCCCTATTGTTCCAGTCGCTGAAATAGTCGACATCAGCCAGTCGGAGGAACCTGAAGAAACTTTTATTCCAAAGGAATCAACCGAAGCAGTAGAACATGAACTTCAGGAAGACTTACCAGTACCAGATGTGGAAGAAGATGAAGAACTTGTAGCCGGCGATTACCAATCAGTTAGTGAAGTCATCATAGAAGAAGAAGAAGAAGAGGATGAAATTGATGAGGACGAAAATGTTGAACCTGAAGAATTAATAATTGAAGAACAGGAACTACCTACCCCGGAAATTGAAAGATCATTTGCAGAAAGCATTCCTGAGCCAAAACCCATTACCTTAGGAGAGAAAATTAATTCAGGGAATACTTCACGATTTGATTTACTAACTAACGGAGACCCTGGTCGGGTTAACTCTTCAATAAACAACAAGAAAATTGACGACATCCGTCAGGCAATCAGTCTGGGTGACCGGTTCCGTTTCCAACGCGAGTTATTCCGCAATAACGGCGAAGAAATGAACAAAATGCTGAATTATATAAATCTTTTGGCAAGTTATACCGAAATTGAGACTTTTCTTCAAAAGAAGTATGGATGGGCGGCCGACAACGAAACTGCTCAAGATTTCTATTCACTGGTAAAACGTAAATTTATTTAATTAAGTCTGCGATGAAACTTTTTGTTGTTCCAACACCTGTTGGAAATCTCGAAGATATGACATTCAGGGCAGTCAGAATTCTGAAAGAAGCTGATCTGATTCTTGCTGAAGATACCCGAACCAGCGGATACCTGCTGAAGCACTACGACATAGCAACTCCTATGCACTCTCACCACAAATTCAACGAACATAAAACCGTTGACTCGATCGTGCAACGCATAAAATCGGGACAAACGATTGCACTGATTTCAGATGCAGGTACTCCGGCGATCTCTGATCCGGGCTTTCTGGTAGTAAGAGCTTGCGTGGAAAACGACGTAGAAGTTGAATGTCTTCCGGGCGCAACTGCATTTGTACCTGCACTTGTAAGTTCAGGCTTACCAAACGACAGGTTTTGCTTTGAAGGTTTCCTGCCTCAAAAAAAAGGCCGGCAAACCAGACTCAGGAAGCTGGCAGAAGAAAGCCGCACTATGATTTTCTACGAATCACCGTATCGATTGGTCAAAACTCTAACACAGCTTGCCGAAACCCTGGGCATAGAACGTAAGGCATCTGTAGCCCGTGAACTATCAAAACTCCACGAAGAGGTAAAACGCGGGAGCCTCGGCGAATTAGCCGAATGGTATACCCTGCATCCTCCTAAAGGAGAAATAGTTTTAGTTGTTGCAGGATTAGAATAATAAGAGTAATTTTGCACTGATTCTGGTGAACTTTCTTTATTAACAAACAAAGCACCGCAACATAGTTTATGAAGGCAACATTCTTTCTGTTACTAGCATTAATAATCTCAGCAGTTACAAGCTGCAATTCCAACCAGGGTGACTATCAGGAACTCCAGGCGGAGAGGGACTCATTGGCCCTTGTACAGCAACGCATGCAGCAGGAAATAGAAAGTTATTTCGCCACGATGAATCAGATCGAACTGAACATCGAAAAGATTAAAAAGGCTGAAAACATTATTTCCATGCAGTCGGTTACAGAGGATACCGACGTGGACACCCGTAACAAAATTACCGACGACCTGGCTTACATAAACGAAATGCTTCGGTCGAACCGGGAAGAAGTAGACCAGCTGAAGAAAAAACTGAAAAACAGTACGATCAAATCGGCTGAACTTGAACGTACCATTTCCCGACTTACCAGGGCCCTCGAAGAAGAGACCCAAAAGGTAAAAGAGCTGGAAACCAAACTGGAAGAAAAAGATGCACTCATCTACCAGTTAAGTGATGAAATAGAGACCATAAGCAGTAGTATTGAAGAGCTGAAGGAGGAAAATGTAGTTAAATCGACCACCATTAAGCAACAGGATGAAACCATTCATACTGCCTGGTATGTATTTGGTACCCGCAGTGAGTTAAAAGAACAAAATATAATCACATCTGATGGATGGTTCCGTCCAAGCAGGGTGCTTGAAAGCGATTTCAACAAAAACTATTTCGTTCGGATAGATGCACGAAAGACTAAGTCGATTCCACTGTATTCTTCCAAAGCTAAAATTTTAAGTACTCATCCCCGATCATCGTATTCGCTGGAGAAAGAGAATAACAGCTTCACGCTGCTTATAACTGATACAGAGGAATTCTGGAGTGTCAGCAAATACCTGGTCATCGAAGTCGATTAAGCAGATGAAGGAATACAGGTACATCTTCATCGATCTCGACGACACCCTGTGGGACTTTCATACGAATGCCCGTATCTCGCTGGAATTAATGTTCCATGATCGCAGGCTGGACCACTACTTCAAAGACTTTGATGAATTCTTCCGAATCTATGCAAAACGGAACATAGAACTGTGGGAAGCCTACGGAAAGGGTGAAATTACACAGGATTTCCTCAAAGCAGAACGTTTTCGTTATCCCTTATCAAAGATGGGAGTTAACGATGAAGAGCTGGCTGAAGAAATCGGCCATCAATACCTCGACATTCTTCCCACTCAAAAGGTTTTAATGCCTCAGGCTCTGGAAATCCTTGAGTATCTATCAGCAAGATATCCTCTTACCCTTATTTCAAATGGCTTCAAAGAAACCCAACACCGGAAAATCAACAGTTCAGGTATTGCTGACTTCTTCAGCCATATTGTTTTGTCGGAAGAAGCTGGCGCCCTTAAACCGGATCCTAAAATTTTTCACTATGCCATGCAGTTGAACAACGCAAGTGCTGACGAATGTATTATGATAGGTGACTCCTACGCTGCTGATATACAGGGCGCCATCAATGCAGGCATCGATCAGGTATACTACCCGCTTGACGGATTACAAAAAGACAATCAACCGGCAACTTACTTCATTCGCAACCTCAGTGAGCTGAAGCAGTGGTTGTAACGCTTTGTGCCCATGAAACTCCCACCCCTTCATACCGATATACTCCACCGGACGCTTTATGCGACGGATGCTTCTGCCTACCGGGAAATACCCGATGCTGTAAGCTACCCGCAATCGACCGACGAACTGAAAACCTTGATTAAGTATGCCCGCGAACAGGCTCTTTCACTTATTCCACGCACAGCCGGCACATCCCTGGCCGGTCAGGTTGTAGGCAAGGGAATTGTTGTCGATTTATCACGTCACTTTACAAATATTCTCGAACTAAACGTAGAAGAACAATGGGTAAAAGTTCAACCCGGCGTTATACTCGACGAACTTAATTCCTACCTGGCACCCCATGGTTTGTTTTTCGGACCCGAGACCTCTACCTCCAACCGCTGCATGATAGGCGGAATGGTAGGTAATAACTCCTGTGGTGCTCACTCCATCCTTTACGGCAGCACACGCGACCATCTTAAAAAGGTGAAAGCCTTGTTAAGTGATGGTAGCGAAGTTGACTTTGAGGCATTGACAACCGAAGAGTTTCTACTTAAATGCGAAGGCAATAACCTGGAAAATAAAATTTACAGGCAGTTGCATGAAATGCTTACCGACCCGGTCAACCAGCAACAACTTCGTTCTCAATTTCCGGACCCGCAATTACATAGGCGCAACACCGGCTATGCCCTTGACCTGCTACTTGAAACGGATCCATTCAGTGCTAACGGACAATTATTTAATCTTTGCAAACTGATAGCGGGCTCGGAAGGCACACTGGCTTTGGTTACTGAAATAACGTTGAACCTGGTTGCCCTGCCACCTTCAGTAAAAGGAGTTGTAGCTATACATTTCGAACACCTGGAACAGGTATTCGAGGCAAATCTTATTGTGTTAAAGTACCAGCCCGGTGCCGTGGAGCTGATGGACCATACCATACTCGAGCTTACCAGGGGAAATTTGGAACAGCAAAAAAACAGATCCTTCATACAGGGAGATCCGGGCGCGTTGATGATCGTAGAGTTTGCAAGAGAGAGCAGGCAGGAAATTGAAGACTTAGCAAATGCCATGGAAGCCGAGATGCGTGCTTTGAACTATGGTTACCACTTCCCACGCATTTTTGGAAAAGACATACAGAAGGTATGGAATTTACGTAAGTCGGGACTTGGCATCCTGTCGAATATGCCGGGTGATGCCAAACCGGTTAGTCTGGTGGAAGATACAGCTGTTTCGGTCGACCGGCTTTCAGCCTACATGAAAGAGTTTCAGTCATTGATAGCTTCTCACGGACTGGAATGCGTTTACCATGCTCACATAGGATCAGGCGAACTGCATCTTCGTCCGGTGCTTAACCTCAAAGACCCTGTACAAGTGGAGTTGTTCCGTACTATCGGCCGCGAAGTAGCTCTGCTGGTAAAGAAATACAGGGGCTCACTCAGTGGAGAACATGGTGACGGAAGACTCAGGGGAGAATTTATTCCGCTTATGATTGGCGAGCATAATTACCAATTACTACAAGCCGTTAAGTCCTGCTGGGATCCTGAAGGAATCTTCAACCCCGGGAAAATAACGCATACACCCCCCATGAACAGCTCGCTGAGGTATGAACCCGGCAAGAAAGTCAGGGAACCTGAAACATGGTTTGATTTCAGCAGCGAACAGGGGATTGTGAGGGCTGCTGAAAAGTGTAATGGCTCCGGTGATTGTCGAAAGACAGAACTGACAGGCGGACTTATGTGTCCGAGTTACATGGCTACCCGTGATGAGAAAGATACTACCCGCGCACGGGCGAACATTCTTCGTGAATACCTCACCCTCTCCACAAAAAAGAATCCATTCGACCACGAGGAAATTCGTCAGGTAATGGACCTTTGCCTTTCGTGTAAAGGATGCCGGGCAGAGTGTCCGTCGAATGTCGACATGACCTGCCTGAAAGCTGAGTTCCTGCAACATTATTACGATGCCAACGGTATTCCCCTACGTACCCGAATGATCGGAGCAATTGCACAACTCTACCGCTTAGCTGCCCTGGTACCCTCCGTTTCCAACCTGTTGCTTCGTTTGCCTCTCACCAACAAACTGATAGGATTTGCAGCCGAACGTAAACTTCCGGAACTGAGTCGCCAGACCCTGGATAGATGGTACCGCAAGAATTATCTTGCGCTGGTAGCAGCACAACCGCAACGACCACACAGCTCTGTCTATCTGCTAAATGATGAGTTTACCAATTACACGGATGTAAACACCGGAATTGCAACCATCACCCTGTTGGTTAAGCTTGGCTACAACGTGCTGATTCCCCGTCACATGGAAAGTGGACGTAGCTGGCTTTCGAAAGGCATGCTCCGTAAATCCCGTAGTATTGCCGAATACAACGTGAGTGCCTTAACTCCCCTGGTGTCGGAAGCCACCCCCCTGATTGGCATAGAACCCTCAGCGTTGTTAAGTATACGTGACGAATACCCGGCATTGGTAAGAGCCGCCCATAAACAAGAGGCTGAACACCTGGCCCGGCATGCACTGTTAATCGATGAGTTCATCGTTAGAGAATTCCGGGCAGGAAGAATTACATCCGGGAGTTTCACTTCCGAATCACGTACCATCCGACTGCATGGTCACTGTCACCAGAAAGCACTGGCCGGAAGTGCTACTACCCTTGAAATGCTTTCCATCCCCGTAAACTACACCGTGAGTGAGATACCTTCTGGATGTTGCGGCATGGCCGGATCGTTCGGGTATGAAAAAGAACATTACCAGCTATCCATGAAAATCGGCGAACTAATTCTATTTAAAGAAGTTAGAAAAACCCCATCCACCACTCTGCTGGCAGCACCGGGCACCAGTTGCCGGCATCAGATTTTTGATGGCACCGGACGTAAAGCAGTCCATCCGGTCGAACTACTCGCCGAAGCAGTAGTACCTTCCCACCAGATCCGACAACTTGAATAAACAGCATGGAATATTGTTCATAGTAACAAAAATAACAGGGATTGATACAGAAATACATTTTTTGAACAGTTGTAAGCCCTACTTTTGCAGGGTTAACTTATTAGATAGATGCCCATGAAAAAACTGGTAGTACTTCTGTGTATTTTGCTTCCTGCTTATAGTATTGCTGTTGCCAACGACGAAAATCCCCGTCAAACCTACAATTTCAATGCTGAATGGAAGCTAATGATTGGCGATAACAAGGAAGCATCCCGGCCGGCTTTCAATGATGAAGAGTGGAAAACCATTACCCTCCCCCGGGCATTCAACGAAAATGAAGCATTCCGGATATCGATTGAACAGCTGACCGACACCGTAGTTTGGTACCGCAAGCATTTCCGGCTCCCAACATCCGACAAGGGTAAAAAAGTATTTATCGAATTTGAAGGAGTACGCTTTGGTGCTGATGTGTACCTGAACGGACACCACATGGGAAGTCATGAAAACGGTGTAATGGCATTCGGAATTGACTTAACCTCTGCCATCCGCTACAACCAGGACAATATAATTGCAGTACGCGTCGACAACAGCTGGCAATACCGTGAAAAGGCTACCGGCAGCACCTGGCAATGGAATAATAAAAACTTCAATGCCAATTACGGAGGTATCCCCAAAAATGTGTTCCTTCACGTAACAGGACCGGTCTATCAAACCCTGCCCCTCTACTCCAGTTTAAAAACAACCGGGACCTATATCTATGCACGTGAGTTCGATATCCCCAATCGCTCGGCAAGTATCCATGCTGAATCAGAAGTTAAGAATGAAAGCAATAAGGAACAACAACTACGGCTGGAAGTTCTCGTTGTGAACGATGAAGGGACCGAAATAGCACGCTTCAGGGGGAATACTACCACCCTGCTCCCCGGCAGCTCAGCAACACTGCTTGCCAGCGAAACAGTGAATAACCTTCATTTCTGGAGTTGGGGATACGGATACCTCTACGATGTGTATACAATATTATATAGTAAGGATAAAGTTCTTGATAAAATTAAAACACGAACCGGTTTCCGCAAGACCGAATTCAGGGATGGTATGGTGTACCTCAACGACAGGGTTATTCAACTGAAAGGATATGCACAACGCACCAGCAACGAATGGCCGGGTGTAGGCATGTCGGTTGCTCCGCGCATTAGCGATTACAGCAATCGCCTGATTGTTGAAGGCAATGGAAACATGGTACGCTGGATGCATGTGGCGCCATGGAAACAGGATGTTGAGTCGTGCGACCGTGTAGGCCTGATGCAAATGTTCCCTGCAGGAGATGCTGAAAAGGATGCCAAAGGCCGGCAATGGGAACAACGCGTGGAACTAATGCGCGATGCCATTATCTACAACCGCAATAACCCGAGCATCGTACTTTGGGAATCCGGCAACGAATCCATCAGCGAAGAACACATGGCTGAAATGAAAGCCATTCGCGACCGCTACGACCCTCACGGTGGAAGGGCTTCCGGTTCAAGGGAGATGCTCGACAGTAAAGAAGCTGAATACGGAGGAGAAATGCTGTATATAAACAAAAGCGCCCGCATCCCGATGATAGCCACCGAATACTCCCGTGATGAAGCTCTCCGTAAATACTGGGACGAGCTAACACCTCCCTATCATATCAATGGCGCCGGACCGCTCTACCGTAACGCGGATGCCAGTGCTTATAACCGCAACCAGGATTCCTTTGCCAAAGAAGCTGTCGTTCGCTGGCACGATTATTTCACCTGGCGTGCCGGTCGCGGAAAAAGAGTCAGCTCAGGAGGAATGAATATTATTTTCTCCGACACCAACACCCATTACCGGGGAGAAGAAAACTACCGTCGTAGTGGAGAAACCGATGCCATGCGCATCGCCAAAGATGCCTTTTTTGCACATCAGGTTATGTGGGATGGATGGGTAGACATCGAAAACTACCGTACCCACATTGTAGGTCACTGGAACTATGCTCCAGGTGTGATAAAAGACATACTGGTAGTATCGCCCTCCGACCATGTTGAGCTGGTCCTAAACGGTAAATCGCTGGGAGTTGGAAAAAAAAGCCATAGCTTCCTCCACACTTTTCCAGCTATAGAATACCAGCCCGGAACCTTAATAGCATTATCCTATGGAACCATGGATACTTCCTCTGACACCGGCCAGCAGGTAATAAGTTCCGATACCCTCACGACTACCGGCCAACCGGCAGCACTAAAACTTTCGTTTGTAGGTAATACATCTGCCATTCGAGCCGATGGAGCCGATATGGTATTAGTTCAGGTTGAGGTAGTAGATGCAGAAGGTCGTCGCTGTCCGGATGTTCACCCACTGGTAAACTTCAGGCTGGAAGGTCCGGCTGAATGGCGCGGAGGCATTGGCCAGGGCAGGGATAATTATATTCTGAGTACAACACTGCCTGCCGAAGCAGGGGTAAACAGGGCTCTCATCCGAAGCACTACCACTGCCGGTAAGGTTAAACTTACAGCAACGAGTGATGGCCTGAGAGGAGATCAACTGACATACACCACCCATCCTCACCCTGTTACAAGGGGCTTAAGCAAAGTCATACCGGGAGATGGACTTCCATCCAACCTAAGTCGGGGAGAAACACCTTCCACTCCCTCCTACAAACCGACCTTGCGGTCGGCTATCATTTCATCAGCCACTGCGCCCGTCAACCAGGATAAAGTTGGTTACTCCTACGATGACAACGAACTCACCGAATGGGCCAACGATGGAAAGTTGTCGACCGGAACAATTACCTATCACTTCGACCGGACTATGCAACTTGCCAAAGCCAGCTTCAAACTAACCGGCTGGCGATCACGAAGCTATGAAATCGAGTTACTGGCAGGTGACCAAGTGCTCTGGAGTGGAAACACCCCTCCAAGTCTGGGCTATATAAGCATGAACTTCGAACCCGTACGCACCGACTCCGTTACAGTTCGACTTACCGGTGCCGGCTCCGGGAACGATGCATTCAGTGGAATCGTTGAACTGGCCGGCCACGTAGAACTGGATGGCTTCAGAGATCCGAAAGGAATGGACAATAAGGGAAATCTTCGAATTGTCGAAGCTGAGTTTTATGAACCTACTAACTGAATCCATATAATTTTCACCCGATAAAAACGATAGTTACAGCTCAATTAATATTTATATGAAAATAAAAAACCTCCTTCGTTCTGGTAGCTTACTACTACTGCTGACACTCTTTTTTCAACCCACCAACGCTCAACGATTCATTGAAAACCTGGATCGCGGCGTAGTAGCCGTGCGCAACACATCCGGCGGGTTCTTTGTAAGCTGGCGCTATTTTGCGACCGACAGGGAAGACGTCAGATTTAACCTTTACGCTAAAAAAGCAATTGCCGGCAGCTTCACAAAACTAAACGACGCTCCCCTTGTACAGACCAACTTTACGGCTGCAGCAGGAAGCATAGGCACTGGTACACAACTGTATGTTTGTCCTGTAATCAATGATACTGAAGGTGAACCGAGCGGCACCTTTACCGTATCTGCCCACGGCTTCACTCCCTACCGCAGCGCGTATCTTGATATAGCGTTTAATCCGGCAAACGACGGACTGGAACTTACTGCTTATAACACAAAATTTATCTGGCCTGCCGATCTTGATGGTGATGGTGAATACGATTTTGTAGTCGACCGCCTGTCCACTACCGGTCAATCGCATAAAATACAGGCCTACCTTCGGGATGGTACCTTGCTCTGGACAGTAGATATGGGTCCTAACGTAAAAATTTGCGAGGGACAGGACGATATGGTGATTGCATATGATATGGACCAGGACGGGAAAGCTGAAGTGGTTGTAAAAAGCAGTGACGGAACTCAATTCGCCGACGGAAAAGGAGTCTTTGGATCCGTTAGCCTGGATACCGACAACGATGGTATTATCAACTATTTTACACAAAACGTAAAAAACTCACCTCAGTACATTACGGTTATTGACGGATTGACAGGAAAGGAAAAGAACAGTATAGAGATGGACTATCCTTCGGTGTATAACCGAAACAACAAGGCCGACTTTATGGGAGAGGAATATAATAATCTTAACGGGCACATGGCTATCATGTACCCCGACGGGAAAAAACCGGCCGTAGGATTTATCTACAAAGTACGTTCTACAAATGGCACACACTATTATTTCGCATCTGCATGGAGCTACAACGATGCCGGCCAATGGTCCAATTTATTTAACTGGGAACGGGGCGGACTTGATGCTGCTGAAGCACACAGTATTCGTGCTGCCGATGTAGACCGCGACGGTAAAGATGAATTGCTGAATATTGGCTTCGGACTAAGAGGCGATGGCTCACTGGCATTTAATGCGCATATTAGTCATGGCGACCGTTTCAGAGTCGGCGATATCGACCCTGAACGTCCGGGACTTGAAACCTTTGCCATTCAGCAAAATGCTCCCAGTCTGCTGGGAATGCTTATTTACGATGCCGGTACAGGAGAGCACCTGAAAAAACTCCACCTTCCGGCTGTTGGAGATGTAGGGCGCGGAGAATGTATGGACATAGATCCCAACCGACTGGGATATGAGTTCTGGTCGACCATGCCCAATATGTACGATGCCAAAGGAAATGTAATTCACGAAGGATCTGCGCCATGGCCTTACGAAGGGGTGTGGTGGGACGGAGAGCCCGATCGCGAACAACTCTCCTCCTCCGATGGCAATGGGTTTAATGCTGACATCCGTAAATTCGATCTATCCTCCCGATCGTTTGGCAACCGGTTAATTGAGTTTGCAAAGATGACCAACTGGCAATTGAATTCATCCTACGGTGTTCGTCCCGCCTTCTTTGGCGATATAGCCGGTGACTGGCGCGAAGAGGTAGTGCTCAAAAAACGAAGCTCGGTTGTTGTCGACGGAAAAACCCTTGAATCAGTAAATGGGATTGTAGGATTCTCGACCGACTATCCAACTAACCACCGCCTGTATTGCCTCATGCAAAATCCTGCTTACCGTATGCAGGCAACAACAAGAGGTTATTACCAGTCGCCTTTCCCCGACTTCTACCTGGGCTACGACATGCCGGCACCTCCGGTAGCACCGGTGCAACAAGCCAGACTTACCTGGAAAGCCGGAAGCACGCTCGACAAATCCACCTCTGCCTTTATTCTCAGGGATAAGAGTCAGGCGGCCTTTAGCGACGGAGATGATATAATGTTCGATATATCAGGAGATAACAGTGGCGTTATTGCTCTGAACGATCAGCTATCCCCTTCTGTTGTTTGGGCCATGAATCCCTTAGGGCATGATTATGTGATCGCTGGTAACGGAACATTTACAGGAACTATGGAGCTGGTAAAATCCATGGCCGGCACCTTTACCCTTAACGGAGATCATACCTACAGTGGTCTTACCCGTATATCGGAAGGCACACTCTGTGTCAACGGATCACTGGCCGGACCGGTACGTGTCGATGCACACGGAACCTTATCAGGGAATGTTCTTTTAGCGGATACCCTAGTGCTACAGCCCGGATTGCATACCGAAGGAAGCCGACTGGCTCCCGGCAACGGACTTGCATCCGGCAAACTGGGTAAAATGACACTCAATCGATCGCTGGTACTCAACGGCAAGTCAACCCTACATTTTGACATACTCCCCGACGACAACTACAAAAACGACTCCCTGGTAATCAACGGCGACTTACGATTAAGTGGCATCAACACACTGGTTATCAATACGGCTACCGAATCACTGGCTCCCGGGAGATACAGCTTGATAAGCTGGACAGGAAAGCTGGAAGGTGACCTGACAACTCTTTCGTTACAAGGTACAAGTGGCATTCCGGCCGTTCTCGAGCTCGAAGGCAATACACTGCAACTGGTAGTCAGTGAAACCCGCTCTGCCGGTGCAGTGGTGTGGACCGGTCAGGAAAGTGCCGTGTGGGACTTCACCTCCGATAATTTCAGTATAGCAGGATCACCCACTACCTTTGTAAGTGGTGATGAAGTTGCATTCAATGATCAGGCAGTTCAGAAAACCATTACACTTACCGATCAGTTTAAAATAGCGAAAGCTGTTTTCAATAACCAATCTGCTTATGTATTGAAAGGTAGCGGTGGAATTGTCGGAGACGGAGATTTGGAGAAAAGCGGTGTTGGCTTACTGGATCTTCAAACCGTGAACAACTCCTATACAGGCAAAACACTGCTC
>JAQUYE010000104.1 GCA_028691965.1 Paludibacter sp.
CCACGCCAACGCGGTGATAGGTTCGGATGGTTTCGGGTTTGCTCCTAAAGAAGATGGCAGCTACCAGAAGATTCCTCAGCTGGGGAATGTGGTGCTGGAAGATGATGTGGAAATTGGATCATGTTCGACCATCGACCGGGCAACCATGGGCAGCACGATTATACGGCGTGGCGTGAAAATTGATAACCTGGTGCAGGTAGCACACAATGTAGAGATTGGTGAAGATTCGGTGATTGCTTCTCAGACAGGCATAGCCGGTTCGTCGAAAATAGGTAATAAGGTAATGTTCGGCGGGCAGGTTGGTATTTCCGGACATGTGCATATTGCAGATGGAACTATTCTGGGAGCAAAGGCAGGAGTGGCGGCATCGATTAAGGAAGCGGGACAGGTATGGTCGGGTTATCCGGCAGTACCCATGAATACCTTCCGCAGGTCGTATGTAGTCAACAAAAATCTGCCGGAGTTGCAGCGTACGCTGATAGCCCTAAAGAAACAGGTAGAAGTACTGGAGCAGCGGCTCAACGAAGACAAAAAATAAATTTAACAATAAGGATTGAACCCGTCACCCAGGCATACAGGCTACGTGGCCGCTTCATCAGACTAAAAGATACGAGTTACAGATGAGACAACGAACAATCGGAGGCAGCTTCCAGGTGGAAGGCAAAGGACTGCATACCGGCTTGTATATACACCTGACCGCCCATCCGGCGCCGGCAGGTAGCGGGATGAAGATCCGGCGGACAGATTTGGAAGGACAGCCTGAGATAGCGCTGCTTGCAGAAAATGTAAAAGAAACAGTACGGGGAACGGTACTTCGCAATGAACAGTTGCAGGTAAGTACGGTTGAACATGCTATGGCTGCCTTATATGCTGCCGGTGTGGATAATTGTATGCTGGAAGTGGACGGACCTGAATTTCCTATTTTAGATGGTAGTGCCCGTTTTTACGCGGAGGCACTGGCAGAGGTCGGTGTTGTTGAACAGGAAGCTGAAAAGGAATTCCTGGTAATTGAGGAGGAAATCGTGTTTGAAGGAGCCAATGGTTCGGTAATTCGTGCCTATCCCTGTGACCGGTTTGAAGTGGAAGTGGAAATAGGATTTAACTCGCCGGTATTGCCGGTGCAGACTGCTACGCTGGTGAATATGGATGAGTTTCGGGAGGCTGTTGCCAGCTGCAGGACGTTTGTGTTCGTGCGGGAGATAGAGCCTTTGCTGACGATGAACCTGATTCGTGGCGGAGACCTGAAGAATGCTATCGTTATTTACGACAAAGCTATCAGTCAGGAGAACATGGATGCACTCACCGACAAGCTCCACCAACCGTCGATTGACGCTGCTCAGCTGGGATACCTGTCGGGGCCCTTGCTGGTAGAAAACGAACCGGCCCGTCATAAGTTGCTGGATGTGATTGGCGACATGGCACTGGTGGGACATCCTATTAAAGGACGTATCGTGGCCAAATACCCCGGACATAAAATAAATACTGAATTTGCGAGTTTTATACGTACAAAATATAAACCTAATAAATAAGAATGATCAATCAACCCTTAGCTTCCGTTCACCCGGATGCCATAGTCGGCCCGAATGTGGAGATCGGACCTTTTGTTTTTATAGATAAGAATGTTGAGATTGGAGAAGGTACAAAGATTGCTGCCAATGCTACTATCCTGGAAGGATCGCGCATCGGCAGGCATTGTAATATATTTCCCGGAGCAGTAATCGGGGCCATCCCTCAGGACCTCAAATTCAGAGGTGAGGAAACGCTGGCTATTATTGGCGATCATACTACCATTCGTGAATGTGTAACCGTGAATCGGGGTACTGTAGCAAAAGGGCAAACTGTAGTGGGCAGTCATTGTTTGCTAATGGCCTATTCGCATGTAGCGCACGACTGTGTTGTGGGCGACCATGTTATTATGGCTAATTCCTGTCAGCTGGCAGGAGAAGTGGAAATTGAGGAGCATGCAATTCTGGGTGGTGGTACACTGGTACATCAGTTTACCAAAATAGGCAAGCATGTGATGATACAGGGTGGCTGTAAGGTAACCAAGGATGTTCCTCCTTATGTAACTGCAGGTCGTGATCCGCTCTCCTTTGCAGGTATTAACAGTATCGGATTACGTCGACGTGGTTTCAGCAATGAAACAATTGCCGAAATTCACAATGCGTATCGTATTATCTACCAGGAAAAGTTGAATACAACCAATGCACTGGCAAAGATTGAAGAGACAATACCTGCTTCGGCCGAACGTGACGAACTCGTTGGATTTGTTCGTTCTTCGTCGAGGGGTATTATTAAAGGATATTTTGAAGAATAAATAAACGTATGGAAGCAACTACTGAAACACCGAAGAAGAGTCTTAATTTTATTGAGGCCATGGTTGAACAGGACCTTCGTGAGGGTCGTAATAACGGGCGTATACAAACCCGATTCCCACCCGAACCGAACGGATACCTGCACATTGGCCATGCCAAGGCTATTTGCATGGATTTCGGTATTGCCGATAAATACAACGGAATATGCAACCTGCGTTTCGACGACACCAATCCGGCGAAGGAGGATGTGGAATACGTGGACTCGATACAGGAAGATATTCAATGGCTGGGGTATCAGTGGAAAAATGTATACTATGCTTCGGATTACTTCCAGCAGCTGTGGGACCTGGCAGAGAAGTTTATATTGGATGGCAAGGCATATATTGATGAACAATCGGCGGAGACAATTGCCAAACAAAAAGGAAGTCCGACAGTACCCGGAGTGGAAAGTCCCTTCCGCAACCGTCCCGCTGAGGAAAGCCTGGCACTCTTCAGGAATATGAATTCAGGAGAAGTGCCTGAAGGAGCAATGGTATTACGCGCTAAAATCGACATGGCTGCTTCGAACATGCACTTCAGGGATCCTATCATGTACCGTATTATAACT
The DNA here is from genome assembly GCA_028691965.1 of Paludibacter sp. Classification (GTDB taxonomy): domain Bacteria; phylum Bacteroidota; class Bacteroidia; order Bacteroidales; family Paludibacteraceae; genus Paludibacter. Next base: position 2,923 of record JAQUYE010000104.1, read on the forward strand.
GATCATCCGCATCACCGTACCGGCTGGACCTGGAAAGCCTATCCGATGTACGACTTCGCTCATGGTCAGTCGGATTATTTTGAAGGTGTAACTCACTCCCTTTGCACCCTCGAATTTGAAGTTCACCGTCCGCTCTACGACTGGTTTATCGATCAGTTTCAGGACAGTGATTACCGTCCGCGACAGACTGAGTTCAACCGCCTAAACATTACTTATACGGTAATGAGCAAGCGCAAGATGCTGCAGCTGGTAAACGAAGGACTGGTTACAGGCTGGGATGATCCGCGCATGCCGACTTTATGCGGACTGCGACGCAGGGGGTATTCACCGGCTTCTATTCATAATTTTATTGATAAGATTGGCTATACCAAGTACGATGGAATCATTGATCTTGGATTGCTGGAGCACTCGGCACGTGAGACCCTGAACAAGTCGGCCACCCGTGTGAATGCCGTATTGAATCCCGTAAAGCTGATAGTAACCAACTACCCCGAAGGACAAACGGAGGTGTTGAACACCGAAAACAACCCGGAAGATCCGTCGGCTGGCAGTCGCGAGTTAATCTTCAGCAGGGAATTGTATATCGAGCGCGAAGACTTTATGGAAGATGCTCCGAAGAAATTCTTCCGTATGACTCCCGGTCAGGAGGTGCGACTTAAAAGTGCATATATAGTTAAGTGTACCGGTGTTAAGAAAAATGAAGACGGTGCCATAGAGGAAATTCACTGTGAGTACGATGCGAACACCAAAAGCGGTATGCCTGATGCCAACCGCAAGGTTAAGGGAACGCTGCACTGGCTGTCGACCGAAAATGCGGTAGATGCTGAAGTGCGTCTGTACGACCGTTTGTTCAGTATTGAAAACCCATCGGCCGACGAGCGTGATTTCCGCGCGCTGATTAACCCCGACTCGCTGAAGGTTCTCACCGGTTGCAAGGTTGAGCCCTGGTTAAAGAACGAGCCTGCACTGGCACATTTCCAGTTCCAGCGCACGGGTTATTTCAACATTGACCCCGACACTACAGCCGATCGTCTTATCTTCAACCGCACTGTATCGTTAAAGGACAGCTGGGCCAAAGAGCAAAGCAGATCGTAGAACTTACGAGGCTGTGAAGTTTTAAAACCTTTAATTCCTGACCTTAGAGGCTGCGAAGCAGAATCTTCAGTCAGGAATTAAAGGTTTTAAAACGATTACACCAGGTTTTCAGCGCTACAGTGTGACCAGCTCGTCGAGTACCCGATAGACGATCGGGCAGGTTTCGGCATTTTTAACCGATAGTTTGTAGAGTTGGTAGAACTTCTTGCGGTCGGTATGTGGATACTCGCGACAGGCTTTGGGGCGTGATTCGTAGACAGCACAATAATTATCATCGCCCAGGAATGGACAAGGCATGGATTGAAACACCACATCTCCGTCTTCGTCGACCCGCAGGTACTGACTAATAAATGCTGCCGGCTTCATGCGGGTAACCTTGGCCAATCGCTCGACATCCTTATCGGTGAGGCGGGGACCCAGCACACGGCAACAATTACCACAGCTTAGACAATCGATGCGTTCGGACCATTTATAATGCAATGCATGAATGGTGGTATCCATCTTTTCGATACGCTTTTTATTTTTTGCCAGAAAGCTGTTCCACACCGGTGCACGGCGCAGCGCCTCTTCGGGGAGGTTCTCCAATTCCTTGTTCATTAGCTTTACGTTTATTGCTGCCACAAAAGTACAACTTTTACCGATAACTGTAATTTACAAAAAAAGAAGTATCTTTGCAGCCGTTTAAATAAAAATTAAATAATCGTATTTATGAGTCTGTTAAGTAGTGTAATGGGACAGTATGATGCCCCTCAAAAAGCAAAAGCAGCCGGAATATATCCTTACTTCCGTCCTATAGAATCGGATCAGGATACAGTGGTTAGCATACAGGGTAAGCGGGTTTTAATGTTCGGTTCGAACAGTTACCTTGGATTAACAAATCACCCCCGGTTAAAAGAAGCTGCCATCAAAGCAATCGAGAAATATGGAACCGGATGTGCAGGATCACGATTTCTGAATGGTACGCTTGATATCCACATAGAACTGGAAAACCGGTTAGCAGCTTTAGTGGGTAAAGAATCAGCCCTGGTATATGCTACCGGGTTCTCGGTCAATTCGGGAGTAGTACCCTGTATTACAGGCCGTGAGGATTACCTTATTTTTGATGAGTTTGATCATGCCTCTATTATAGAAGGGAAACGTCTGTCGTTTTCGAAACAGTTTAAGTACCGGCACAACGATATGGAATCGTTGGAAAAGGTTCTTCAGCGATGTGAGTACGATAAGGTAAAGGTTATTGTTATCGACGGGGTTTTCAGCATGGAAGGTGATGTTGCAAAGCTCCCGGAGATTGTTGCTCTTTCGAAGAAATACAATGCATCCATTTTTGTGGACGAAGCGCATTCGCTGGGAGTATTCGGGAAGACAGGTGCCGGTGTGTGCGAACATTTCGGGGCTACCAACGATGTGGATTTAATTATGGGAACTTTCAGTAAATCGCTGGGTACCATCGGAGGATTTGTAGCAGCCGATGAAACCATTATTAATTACCTGAAGCACAATTCGCGCACGCTTATATTCAGCGCTTCCATCACTCCGGCATCGACGGCTTGTGTTATTGAAGCCCTGAATGTAATGACGGATGAAAAATGGCGGATGGATGCCCTGTGGAATAACACGCACCGTGCTAAAGAGGCATTTGTGAAAGCAGGCTTTGAGACCGGGGTATCGGAAACACCGATTATACCCCTGTATGTACGTGATAATGAAAAAACCTTCCTGATGACCAGAATGCTCATGGATGAAGGTGTATTCGTAAATCCTGTTGTATCTCCGGCAGTACGTTCGGAAGATACATTGATCCGCTATTCGCTGATGGCTACTCACACTTTTGATCAGATTGACGAGTCGGTGGAAAAGATTTCGAAGGTAGCACGTCAGTTAGGTATTATTGAATAGGCTGCTATCGTAGTATTCGGAATAGAACTTCGCTGTCGGATGTGTGAAGTTCTATTCTTTGTTTTTATTAACGCCCATAGAGAGGGACGTGAGTTCCGGGGCAAGGTATTTTTTAAGGAGATATAAAAAAATGATTACAGTTTCAGATTTAGCAATTCAGTTCGGAAAGCGGGTGTTGTTTTCCGACGTTAACCTCAAGTTCACTCCCGGCAACTGCTATGGAGTGATTGGTGCGAACGGTGCAGGCAAATCAACACTTATCAGGATGTTGAGCGGTCAGCTTGACCCTACACGGGGTAATATTCAATTCGGACCGGGCGAGCGCCTGTCGGTACTCGAACAGGATCACTTTGCCTACGACGAATTCACGGTACTTGATACGGTGATGATGGGGCATACTGTACTCTGGAAGGTTAAAGAAGAGAAAGATGCTATCTACCTGAAGGAAGATTTTACAGATGCCGATGGTATACGTGCTTCGGAACTGGAAGAGAAGTTTGCAGAGTTGAACGGCTGGAATGCCGAAAGTGATGCTGCTTCGTTGCTGAGCGGTCTGGGTATTAAGGAAGATCTGCACTATCAGCTGATGGGTGAGATTAGCGGAAAAGAAAAGGTACGTGTGTTATTAGCACGGGCACTTTTTGGAAATCCGGATAACTTATTACTTGATGAGCCTACAAACGACCTGGACGTGGAAACGGTGATGTGGCTGGAGAATTACCTGGCTAACTACGAAAACACGGTACTGGTGGTTTCGCACGACCGTCACTTCCTGGATGCTGTAAGTACACATACTGTGGACATCGATTTTGGTAAGATTCAGCTTTTTGCCGGTAACTATTCGTTCTGGTATGAATCGAGTCAGCTGGCGTTGCGTCAGCAACAAACGCAAAACAAGAAAGCGGATGAGAAAAGAAAGGAACTGGAAGAGTTTATCCGTCGCTTTAGTGCGAACGTTGCCAAATCGCGCCAGGCTACCAGTCGTCGCAAGATGCTGGAAAAGCTCAATGTAGATGAGATTCAGCCTTCGACCCGTAAATATCCGGCAATTATATTTACTCCCGAACGAGAGCCCGGAAATATGGTACTGGAAACTCATGGACTGGGGAAAGTACTGGAAGATGGTACGGTTTTGTTCCGCGACGTAAACTTTAACGTGGAAAAGAATGATAAAATTTCGTTTATATCGCGCGACCCGCGTGCTATGACTGCCTTCTTTGAGATTATTAACGGACACGATAAAAACCATGAAGGTGGTTTTACCTGGGGACAGACCATTACCCATGCTTATTTACCACTGGATAACTCCGGTTTCTTTAATACCGACCTGAGTCTGATCGACTGGTTGGGGCAATACTCGTCGGACACCACCGAGTTCTTCCTGCGTGGTTACCTGGGTAAGATGTTATTCTCGGGAGAGGAGATCTTCAAGAAATCGAGCGTGCTTTCGGGGGGAGAAAAGATGCGCTGTATGATCTCCAGAATGATGTTGCGGAATGCCAATGTGATGATACTCGACTCTCCTACCAATCACCTCGACCTTGAGTCGATTCAGGCTTTCAACAATACCCTGGTTTCGTTCAAGGGGAATATCCTGATGAGTTCACACGACCGTGAGTTTATGGATACGGTTTGTAATCGTATCATTGAGTTGACTCCAAGAGGTATTATTGATAAACAGACGACTTATGATGACTATATCGTTGATGAATCGATAAAGGAAGTTCGGGAACGAATGTACAAATAAAAAAAAGGCTCCCTGTTGCAAACAACAGGGAGCCTTTTTTTATGCATTGGTTCGAATCCATTCGTCCATATTAGCCGCAGCTTTGCGGCCATCGCCCATGGCTAGGATTACCGTAGCCCCTCCACGAACAATATCGCCACCGGCAAATATCATCGGGATATCGCTCTGCATGGTGTCCTGGTCGACTTCGATAGTTCCCCACTTACTGATTTTCAGTCCCGCGACTGAATGTGGAATCAACGGATTAGGAGATACACCTACACTTATAATCACTTCGTCGACCTCCAGGGTTTCGGTTTGACCGGGAACTTCGATTGGCGACCGGCGACCGGATGCATCGGGTTCGCCGAGCTCCATTACCTGAAGTACCATGTGTGTAACGCGCCCCTGTTCGTTGCCGATAAACTCAATTGGATTACGAAGGGTCATAAATTCAATCCCTTCTTCCTTAGCGTGTTTTATTTCTTCCAGGCGGGCAGGCATTTCTTCTTCGGAACGGCGGTAACATATCATAGCCCTTTCGGCACCCAGCCGGCAGGCAGTGCGCACTGAGTCCATAGCGGTATTACCTCCCCCAATTACAGCCACTTTCTTGCCGAGGAATACAGGAGTATCCGACTCAGGGTTGGCAGCATCCATCAGGTTGACGCGGGTAAGGTATTCGTTCGACGACATAACCCCTACCAGGTTTTCACCTTTAATACTCATAAAGCGGGGTAGTCCGGCACCACTTCCTACAAATATGCCTTTAAATCCATCTTCTTTCAGGTCTTCGACAGTAAGTGTTCGTCCGATAATACAGTTGGTAACAAACTTAACACCCATGGAGCGAAGGTTGTCAATTTCGACATCGACAATATCATTGGGTAAGCGAAATTCGGGAATACCGTATTTAAGTACCCCGCCAATTTCGTGAAGCGCCTCGAATACAGTTACATCATAGCCCATTTTAGCCATGTCGCCGGCAAAGGAGAGTCCGGCAGGACCGGAACCTACCACTGCAATCTTTTTTCCGTTGGGGGCTGCCAC
>JAQUYE010000021.1 GCA_028691965.1 Paludibacter sp.
TATCAAGCTCCAGTGCTAAATTAGCATACATACGCTTGAGCCGGGAGTTCTCCTCCTCAAGCTCTTTGACTCTTTTTAACTCGGTGGCTTCCATACCACCATATCGCTGACGCCATTTATATAGGGCGGCACGAGAAATACCATAATCTCTGTTAATCTCTTCGGAACTTTTGCCCTGATCAAACTCTTTTAAAATCCGGGCAATTTCAGTGGGAGTGAATTTACTCTTCTTCATATAAATGCAAATTTAAAGAATTAAACTGATTTTTTGTCTACTTTTAAATTTGACTATTTTTTGGGGAGCTTACAGGTTGATTTCTATGCCTTCCGTTTTAAACTCTGCGGACTCACTCTGTGCCTGTTGCTTCTGCTCAATGACACCGATCTGGCCAAGTTTGTTTATTCCGAACATGCTACTAGGGTGAAGGAAGATCCGCGGGCAAGTATTTTGATTCGCAGCTGGATTATTTTCTTAAAGAGCTGAATCGAACCGGTGTAACTCGTAAAGTTTGATGGTAATGCGGCTGAGACTGATAAGAATAAATACATCGCCCATCCGGACATCATAACCCAATTTGCATTGAAGAAAACCATACGGAGGTCTATCCCTTCACATATCGGTTTTGCTGGGACACTAAAAATAACGCATCATGTCATTTAGCGAAAACATAGGGCCGGGTAGAGCTGGTTTAGTATCCGCAGAGCAATCGCCGGTTGTCGTTGACCCGAGAAACTAACTTCCACACCCCCGGGAAACTTTGATGCTAATCTCCCCTAGGCTGACTTCCTGAGGTTATGATGGAGTAACGGAAACCGGAAGTGTCGGTTTCAAATTAACAGGTGCGATAACCGGAGAAACAAACTCTTCACGACTATGCGATCGGTAAGGCTTTGCAAACCCAAACTTGCCCTTCCTGTAATGGAAAATCGAAAAGGTATATGCCTCATTGGAACAAAAATCACGGATGCTTAATCCGCTTTGCTGCTGGCGATCTAAAATCGCCTTGAATTCTTTTTTGCTGGTTGGATTCATAATATTATCATTGCGAGCAATGGTCACGATAATTATCAAATCCAAAAACGTGTAGTTTATCGGGGGTTTACGAACTATAAATATGTTGATCTTTAAATTCAACAAAAAACTTTGATTATTGAGCTAAGCAAGTTTTATCCCGACAAAGTCAGTATCAACCTCCTTGACGTTGCATTTTAACTCCATTTCAAAAGGTATTTCAAATTCTTTTATCAACAACTATCTTTGTGTTTGATAGCGAAATCTAAATACAACCTTTTTGAAGTTAATTTACACATTTTTTTGTAATTATGTAATATTCAAAATCACTTCTCTTGCTGACATATTGAACTTTACCCATTACTTTGTGAGTCCTAACTATAGATTTGACCATCTCATCAAATATTTTTCATCAAATTCATTAATTACTAAAAAACCACACTTTTTATATAAATTATATGCTGAAAGATTCTGTTTAAAAACCATTAAATCAATATATAAAAAATTTAACGATTTAGCATAGGATTGCGTTGCACTTACAAGATATTCGGATAAATGTATTCTTCGAAATTCATCTTTTATATGGACTAATGTTATAAAACCCTTTAGACTTGAAATATCATAGAAATATGAAGCTATAAGACCCGCAACGTCACCCTTATAGAATAATACAAATGTCGTTGATAATTTATTTATTTTGTCTGCATATGAATCAATATCTACACGATTGCTTAAAGGCTCAAAAAAATCGTTATCAACCTGATTTACATACTGACTAAAGAAACTCTTATTAGGTTTTCCAATCAGGATGGATATATCAGGTGATACAACAATTTCCTTTTCAGGAACTTCAATAATTTCGTATGAATTAATCATATTATTTGATGTTTTTAACTTGTCTTTGTTGACTTAATTTACTTGTCTTTTGATCCCCAGTAATTACCTGAACATCCTTTCTACTCAAGACTCTCAAAATAGTTTTAACAACTATTTTCGCATCTGTTTTAAACGAAATAGTTTCTACATATTTTACATCCATTTCAAGTCTTTCATCCCAAGATAGATTATTTCTTCCATTAACTTGAGTATATCCAGTAATGCCTGGTCTAACAGTATGTCGAATTCTTTCCCTGTCATTATAATATGGGAGATATTCTGTTAAAAGAGGCCTTGGACCAATTAAAGACATTTCACCTTTCAATACATTAAAAAGTTGTGGTAATTCATCTATTGAGGTAGCTCTTATGAAGTATCCAATTTTCGTCAGACGCTGTGCGTCTGAGAGAAGTCTACCATCACTGTCTCTTTCATCCGTCATAGATTTATACTTTATTATAATAAATAACTTTCCATCTTTACCCGGTCGTTGCTGCAAGAAAAATATACCTGCTCCTTTATTTGCAAAATAAAGCCAAACAGTAACAATTAAGTAAATAGGTGAAAATAAAAATATTAAAACAGAAGAAAGACAGAAGTCAATGAATCGCTTAAAAAAATGCTTATACATTTATGTATTGCGCTAAAAGATTTGCTTCTGATTCGAGAACAAGAGGTTCAATATCTACATCACGTAGAAAAATATATGGTTTATCAAAATGATGGTATTGATCTCGTGTAATGTTATCAGCATTACCATTTTCAATATAATTTATTGTGTCAAATATTAAATCAAAGCCAACATCAGACATTATTCCTGTATATGCCATGTGGCGTATGTTACATTCTGTAACTTTCAAATTTCCATACTTATCTTCTTTGAGATCAAAGCTTAAGACGCCATGAGCTTGAAGATCTAATTTCTGACAAATATATTTTATACAATTATTGCAGAATGTAATTATATGATCTTCATTAAGAAATCTACCAAAGGAGGTATTACCTGTGACTTTTGATGGTACTAGATTAGCCATTACATACTCTGCACATTCTAAAGAAGCACCTTTAATAAATTCACCATTAATGTAAAGCATCTGTGTAGCAAGATGTCGTCCTTCAAGGAAAGTACTAACAGTAAATTCAGTGATATCTTTGTTGATAAATAACCAGGATTTATAATTGTCGACACCTTCAAGTTTTAAAGAACCCAGTCCTCCAGAACCTTTTGTAGCCCTTATCCAACATGGGAACCCTATTTCATTTTCAACTTGCTCAAATCTTGGATTAGATTGAGTAACCTTTATCGTTTTTGGAATAAAATCCGTATCACTTAGTACATCTGCCATAATTGACTTGTCCATCAATGTACGTGCTAAATTTAAGGGAGGTATAAAGGTTGGGCAAGGAAAGTGTCCATGATCTTCAAGATATTGTCCCCAACCAATAACTTCTAGTTCGGGTTGTACAAAAGCTAAATCAATTTTTTCCTTTTTAATTAAATCTTTTATAAATGACCAATAATGTATATTATCAACACGTGGAGCCACATAGCCTTGGTCAATTATTCCTTTAATATAGAAACCTAAGCCTTTAGGATTAGCATCAATACCAACTATTTTATAGTCTGGATGAGCCTTCTTTATAAATCTTGCAATTGAACGAGGTGTTAATCCTCCGATTCCAGTAATTAAAATTGTTTTCATAAAAAATATTTTAAAAGTTTGCATGTATGTCTAATAATGGTTTTAATCCTTCTTTAACTGGTAATTGGAATAACAACTTACACCATTCTCTATTTCCTTCAATTAAATCTGGGCCTGTAGGTGTAATTGCGACATCCCACCCTACTGAACGGTTAATGGGATTTATTTTTGCAGCACTTACAACCATTTCAATTGTTTCTTTCCAAAAAGGAATCTTTGTCCCTTTTATAACATGTCCAGTAACAGGATGATTTTCTGCATCTTCTTTAGTAATATCACTATAAACTCCATTACTATTAATAATACCTGTTTTGGTTTCTATCGATGCTGCGAGATTACCTGCAGCAAGATTATCAACATTACCTTTCACACTTATTCTTAACCTACATCCTAGTATCTCAACTTCGTTAAATCGATTTAATTGAGTAATAACTCGAACAGTATTTACTGCATTCGAAGATAGCTTATTTATTACTTCATGTTGAATAATAAATTCTTCTACAATATCATAATTATTATCATTGATAAATTTCAAAAGAGAATCTTGTGTATATTTATTAGCATCCTCTACGAGAACACGACGTCCACATCCACCATCTTTGATTTTAAATACGATCTTACCGCTTGGATTAGAAAGCAACAAATTTACTTTCGCAGAATTAGTTTTTACTTCTTCAACATCACAAACTATATGCTTCATATAACTTGAGTAGTTTTTGTTAAAAATTGTTTTATCTTCCAGTAACTGCCTAAATTTGGGCGGATTCATCTTTTTTTGATACTCATACATATATCCAGTTCCTGCCCATTTTATTTTTTGTAATTCGTTATTTTCATAAAAATGAAACTGGAAATACTCTAAAAGTGAAATATTATATTTGAAAGACGCTTTTAAAACGTCAAAACAAATTGTCACAGCACCTTTACCAGTTCTCTGAATTGTATAATACAGAAACTTTTTGAACATCTTTGTGTCAAGTTTCCAAAAATAATATACGAAGTAAATAATCCTAGTCATTATTGCCATATAATTGTTAATATATAAATTATTCAAGTACAATTCTTGCCATTTGATCTCCTGTAACAAATTCTACATCAGGCCACCGATTTATTATTTTATTCAATAGTAATTTTAATTGACCTAGGCTGTAATTTCTATGTTCCACATCTATGCCTCCAACAAAATTTACTCTGTGTGTACTAATAAGGGCAGGAGAGTGCATATTAAACGCAGCTTCGATGTTATTAAAGCAAACTCTAACAGCGTGCTCATTCCTTTTGAAATTATCTAAAATAGGTTCAAATGGGGAATTCCTTACTATATATTTCTGTCCAACCTCATTTGTTTTACCATTGTATAAAAACTTTTTAGCATAAGAATTATCACCCAAAGGGTAGGATTTAAAACGATTAGCATGTATATATTTTATTCCATTATCAAGTAAGGACTGATGCAGTAAAGGGCTATATATGCCAGCACCAGGAGTAAATTGAGTAGGAGTATAACCTAAGATATTTTTAAACATTTCTAAGCCTGTATTAATGTCAGTTTTTAAACTTTCATTCTCAAAGGCATGTTCAATATCAAATGTTGTTGAAGCATTCTTTATTGCAATTTCATCTTCGAATGACGGTATACAAACACATTCATGTTTGAATGCCAGACAAGTAGATTTATGTTCTCGTTGTAAAGCCGTCATAAATTTTCTCACGTTAAGATGTTCTGTACCATGATATTCTGGATAAATCAGCCGAGATTTAACTCCCTGTTTCCATAAATCAAGAACATCATCATATCCATAACGCTGTAAAGTATCGGTGAAAGGCTCTCTAAAGTATTGTGTGTATCCGGAATTTCTAATTCGCTCAAAATCAGGATTAGCAATATTTATAAGAGGAGTAAAACAAGCATAATTTCCATTTTTGTCTTTAACAGACATTAAAACTTCATATAGCTGATTTATATCTACTGAAGAAGCTAAAGTATCAAATGAATAACGGTTATTATCCATTTTAATACCCGCAGCAGTTAATTTTTCTTTAGCAACTTTACTTCTTATTCTTATACTACCAAAGTCATCAGCATAAAAAACTATTAGTTTTCTAATAGTTTTCTTGCCCGGTATATTTTTAATATTAGATAAAAATCTTTGATACATTATAATATTATTCAAAATGTCGCATTATTGTTTCATATGTTCTATTTACACCATAACCATCAACAAGCATTTTATAGCCATTTTCTCCCATAATATTTATTGCATTCTTATTATTTATAAAATAATCAATCCTCCTGTTAAAACTATATAAATCACCGCTTTCAACCCAAAAACCACAACCATTATTCTCTATTATCTTACCAACATCTGTTGATTTATCTATAGCCAATAAAACAGGCATTCTATTTAGAAGGTAACCGAGAAGTCTTGTGGGAAAATTGGGAATAGTAAATCTTTTATCAAGGAATATTAAGCCAACATCTGCGGAACAAAGAAGATAATTGTACTTTTCTTTAGGAACATATGCATGTAGTTGAACGTTACGTGCCTTAGAAGTAAAAATCCAATTTTTGATTTTATCATATTCTGTACCACTTCCGATAATTAGAAAAAAAACCTTCATATTATTGATTTGCGATTTCAATACATCCAAAAGAAAATCTATTCCCTGAGGCTTACCTAAATTGCCTCCATAAAAAAACAATATTGCTTCATCTGGAATTTCATATTCATACCTTACTGCAAATTTATCTACATTTAGTAGATTCGCTTCAATATCTATGCTGTTTGGACAAATTTCGACACAATTTGCATCGATTGAATTATTGTGAGTAAGCAGATAGTCAACATTTGCAGGAGACATGCAACCAATATAATCAGAAAGCTGGTACAATTTCTTTTCTTTTAACCTAAAATATCTGTAAATAAGACTCTTATTCGTAAAAAGGCCTAAATCAACAGCATTCTGTGGAAAAATATCTTTTAGCATTAGATATGATTTAGCATTAAAATGCTTTTTAATTTTATCAACAATTTTAATAAAGGTAATTGGTGGAGTGGAATATAGAACTAAGTCAAACTTTACACCAATAAAATACTTTTTTATAGCCCTATAAAATTGTGATTCGATAAGAATTGTAGACAATCCTTTCTCTATTACACTACATTGTTGTATATTTAATGTTCTCACTTTTAATATACACACATTGCTAATATTTAACACTTGAGTTGGTTCATTATATCTTCGTTCCGCGGGACTAACAATATACAGATTATGACCTTCTTTGGCAAACTTACGTAACAAGTCTTTGAAAAGAGAACTAGTTTCAATCTCATCAATTTTGGCAATTGTTAGAAAAAGGATATTCATAGGATTAGTGGGGGGGGGAAACTCTTTCTTTTAATCTAGTATAAAATTCATCTCTTTTATTCTGTAAAATAGTCATTTCGTAGTTTTTACTTCTTTCAAAATTACGTTTACTTGAAGACTCATATACTTCAGGATTTGAGAGTAAGATTATAATTTTATGTGCAAGTAACTCTATATCATTATAATTGGGAATCAGAAAATCATTTTCTATTAATTCTGAGTTACCAGATATATTGGTAGATACACAGGGTAAACCTTGAGACATTGCCTCAATGATTGATCTAGGTAAACCTTCTGATTTGGTAGGCAATACAAAAATATCAGATTGATTTATGATATTTAACAAGTCCTGACTTGTTTTCTGATATCCCAAAAAAGTCACTATTTCAGCTATACCAAATTCCTTAGCTAAAGTATTTAATTTCTCAATTCCGTTGTTGTTATTCTTACCAACAAAAACCACGTTGATTTTAAATCCTTTTGCAATAACGATTGAAGCAGCTTCAATTAACTCTTTATGTCCTTTGGTACCTCCGTAAATTATATGATTTGCGACATGTAACACTTGAAGTGTCTGCTTCTGAGGAAAGTTTTTCGGAGAAGAATAACTAGACAACGGTAATGCAATCGAAGAATAGTGTGCTGTAAATGAATTTTGTTTTAAAGGAAAATATCTTTTCTGCATGTACTTTTCTGTAACACAAGAAATACCATCTGCAAATCTACAAGCTTTTAACAAATCTTTATCCCAACTCTTATAATAGTACTTGTTCATTAGTGTTTGAGATGTTCGAATTGAATCGTATGGATTCGCAACCACTTCAATTGCAAAAGGCAATTTATTCTTAAGAACAAAATTCAAAACCTGATAAGCTGTAGTTGACGGGAGTCGTAATATAGCAACATCACACCCAACAGTAACATCTCTCAAAGATTTTTGAATTCTCAAGTATGATTTTATGAATTGTATCGGTCCTCTAAAAAAAGGGACTTCCCATATCTCAATTCTATCATTATCAATCTTAACAAAAGTCTCTTCAGGTGGGTCAAAAACTACCTTTGATCGAGCGACTATTCGAACAGAATCAAACACACGAAGATATCTTTCAAAAAAATCTGGTTTCCCACTAATACTGGCATAAGTGTTTCCTTTGTATATATAGATATAATCATCACATGATAGTAACAATTTTGTCAGCATATTTGTCTTATTTGTTTATTAAAGATTCCATTATATAATTGCTGAAGTTTTGAACTTTGTCAATTACCGAGTGAACCCAATTAGTTGTTATTTAATTGAATTAAAAACATCCGGAAATTATATGTTGATATTCTACTCCAATCTCCTCCCAGTTAATTGAGTTTTGTAAAGCACTTTCCTTCATATCTACTTTTGTTAAGGAATATATCTTAAAGAAATTTTCGACACACGACTCAACACTACCTTCAGAATATAGATTACCTCCAGCATATAATTCATGAATTTCCTTAAATGCAGGAATATCAGGAATGAGATATGGTTTCTTTAACATAATTGCATCTATACAAGCGGTCGGTCTGGCTTCAGATAAAGAACAAGAAAAATACAAATCAGCTTCACTGTAATATGAATATGGGTTCATCACAAATCCTTTAAGAAAAACTTTACCCAATAGGTTCTTTTCTTTTATTACTAGTTCGATTTTATTTCTAAGAATACCATCACCTAAGATGGCTACTTCAAAATTCAATTTACGTTCGTTAAGCATTTGAAAAACGTCCAAAGCGAATGGATAATTCTTCACCTCTAATAAATTACCAACCATTAAAATTTTGTACGAATCATTCGAATTAAAACAATTTTCTAATTTTAATAGTGCTTTTGATTGGATTTCATTTACATTTAACAAATTATAAATAACTGTTGAATCTTTAAAAGCACCAAATTCTAATTCAAATGCTTCTTTTGCGGTCATGGAAACAAACACTAACTTATTAAATTGATTGATTTTTTTTTTATATCTATATAATCTATTTTTGTTAGTTAAAACCTTTACAAAACCTGGATTTGTATTTACAACACTATGAAACCAAGTTGCTTTTTTATTGAAATAATCTGAATATGCAATTAAAGCAGACCATTTCGACTCCTGAAAGCATATTCCAACATCATAAGCTTTTCGAAAAAACAACTTACTTAGTAACTGAGCTCCTGTTTTATATCGGATAATTAGACCTATTAACTTGTACAAGTAAACATTTTTAGTAAAGTAACTCACATGAAAATTATCACTGTTGATTGATTCGAATTTTGAATCAAGTATGCCGCCTCTGAATATTACAAATAAATGTAAACTGACTCTTTCATTTGAATGATTATTTTCTCTGAAATAATCATTCAAAATATTAAGTAAAGCATATTCTGTTCCACCTCCCCCTAAAAAAGGAACCAATATCAAAGTTTTAGTCATTAGTGTAAAGTTATAAGATCACCTAGCTCATCTGTACTCATAAATTCTACATCTGGCCATTTTCGAATAATCTCACTGAGTAATTTTTGTAATAGAAGTAAATTATCCTCTCTATTTTTAGGATTTATTGAGCCTATATAATTTAATCTATGTGTGCTTATTATCGCAGGTTTATTATATCGAAAAGACAACTCTATTTCTTCTAAAGTATTTTTCAAACTAAAGTACTTACCATTTTCAGTAGGTTCAAATGATGCATTCCTAACTAAATATAATTGACCTAAACTATTTTTCTGTCCAGTAAAATGATACTTTCTTTTGATTTTTGTATTTGCTTGTTTACTTGGGACTAATTGCACATGAGATCCCTGAATGTACTTAATACCTTCTTTGTATAAAATAGGTTCAATATTTGAGTTCCAAGTATAACATGGAGCGATAAAGGACTTTGCATGAAACTTCCATATACTATTGAACAAATTAACACCCTCTTTTATAATTGTATCATATGAAATATTCCCGTTAATTATATTTTTATTCCCAAATGCATCTAAAGCATGACTTTTACCAGAAATACTACCAGAGTGATGAACTGAAATCATTTTCTCTTTAAAGGCTTCCATTGTTGTTTCATCATTTTCTTGCAAACGTGTCATCCATTTGTTGATATTTAAATGTTCTCGTCCGTGAAACTGAATTTGAAACACTTTTTTTCTTAATCCTTCATTGTATAAATCCATAACTAAATTAGTATCTGGATATCTTTCTAGGGTAGTTGTAAATGGTTCAAAAAAATATTTTTTGAAATTAGAAATTTTAATTTTTTCAAAGTTAGGATTAGCTACTATATTGTTTATGGTGAAAATTGGGTGATTGCCTTTAAAATCTCTTACACTTGATAAAGTTTTAATTAATGCAATTAAATCCGAATTGCTCTCAATCCTATCATTGGCATCATACGGACATTTATGAGTTTGATACCCTTTAACTATAAACTTTTCAAGCACTTCTTTAGAAACGACTCTAATGCTTCCCCAATCATCACTTTCAAATACAATAATTCTGCGATTTGTACGCCAACCAAAAATATTCTTGATGTTATTTATTAATGTTCTCTTCATTTAATTTTGCATAATACAAATAAATCACAATTTATATCTGTAATTCTATTTTTTTTTGTTAGTGAAAATAAAGACTGTATCTAAATACAATTTGCAAAAAATACCTGAATTAAAAACAACACAAAATTATGCTTTTTTTAAAGCAACTACTTATAATTCAATCAATTCGTAGTACTTTCTCAATTAGTTTAAATCTTAAATAGTCGCATTCATAATGCGCAAGAAGTAAAATCAAAATTTACGACTGAACTCATTTATAATTTCTCCAATAAGTGACTGTTTGGAGAAGTATCTTTTACCCTTTGTCTCAATCATTTCTCTATCAAACTTTGTTTCTGAGATTTTTTTCAAGTCAAATTCATTCCAGTTTTTCATTTCTGATTCAGTTACGACAATTCCAACACCAGTATTTTTACAAAATTCGGAATAATCTCCTACACCTTCGGAAATAATACAAGGCAAGCCACATAACATATACTCAGCAAACTTTGACGGTGATGCTACATTGTTCATCAACACATTATCTCTAAAAAGCAAACCAAAATCAGCTGCATTTAAATAATTGATTACAACACTGTTTGCAACAGATTTATACTGAAGTTTGTTTGTTAATGTTGGATATTGCTTAAGTTTATCTTCGATGGCTAAACTATCTTTTGATAATAATAAAAATCTTGCAAGAGGATCATTATCTGATACGTATTTGAAAAACTCAAATATACTGTTTACAACATGATATTGACCCTCAATTCCACCTGCATATAAAAAAACACTATTATTTTCTGAGAAACCCATTTCTTTCCTAGTATTTAATCGTATTCTTTGATCGAAATAGAATTTCGACACATCAGATAAACAAGGGTAGATAAATACTTTTTCAGGATTAGTATTGTAATTTGTTATAAAGTATTTTTTTAATGCGTTTGATACAGAGAAAATCCGATTAGCTATACTTACAGTTTTAAACTCTGTATAATAAGCATGAGCAAAAACTTTAAATTTTTTATAACTAAAATCATTATTTCTAACTGATGCATATCTATTTTCCTCAGCTGAAGCAGCTCTAGCATCATAGTAAAAAATAATTGGAACCGGAGCCATCTTTTTTAACACTCGGATTTCCTTACCACAAAGCATTCGTGAGAACAGCAAAAGTTCGTCACAATTCTTGTATAACTTCATTAATTTAAAGTGCCATAATAATGCATTTAAATATACAAATAGACCTCTTGAAGGAAAACAGAAAGAATAATCTTTGAAAAAATAAGTTTCTTTTTTCATCAATTCAGATTCTTTTTTTCTTTTGGAATTATTCCATAAATAATCATAGTAAAAAAGATGCAGATAACTGAAATCAACACCATTAGTTTTATATAAACTTAACCAGTCAGCAACTTGAGTTGTAAACACAGTTCCATCATATCTCTTAGTAGACAAATAAATAAATTTCCTTTTCATACTTCAATTACATCTATAATTTTGTGCAATGTGATAAATTCTAACGTACCATTTTTCATCAACTTATCAATGCATTGAAATGAATCATCATTAAGCATTTTGGGATGTAAAATCATAACTGCATGCTGAGGTGACCTTGTTATGCAATATTTGAAAGTATATGTGTCATGCCCGTCAGCTGAAAGTTGGATTCTTCCATTATAAAAAATCTGATTTATAATATGCTTAAATTTACTGGGTTTAGTTGTTTCAAAATTGACACCAGTTCCTGTAAAACTATAAGTTTTGCTAATATTGAATTTTCTATGTATAAATTTAAAAAGTCTAAACCAAAACGGCAACTGAATCATATAAATTGGAAATTCAGTAAATCTTCCCTTTGTTTTGATATGTTTTGGAGTTTCGTCGAATGAATAATTCAACAATTTTGGATATTTTCTAAAGTCGTAACCATATTCTTTTTTATATGAATAAGCTCCAGGACATGTACTCGAGTCAAAAATAATTCCAAATTCAAGAAACACTTCTTTTAATAATGAAAATGGTTCTATCAAATACCCCCCTGCTCTGAAAGAAGTAACACAATAATCATTATCTAAAGGGCGAATAAAATCTTCCATAAGATTTTTCATCATGTTTACACAACCATAAATCGTGTTAATGTCATCCCCAATTTTTTCTGTAGATAATTTATGCAGAGAAAATCTTTTATAATTTGGGAACCATTTCCCATCTTGATAAACTGTATCAATCCAATGTGGATGTAAATGTAACTGAATATCATGTCCGGCAAGTACCAAATCTCTTATCTGGTTTTCGATCATTATTTTTTCATTGATTAATTCAGGATACTTATCGCTTAATTCACTAATACGATAATAATGCAATACATCCCAAAATACAGTCATTTTTGAATTATTTTTGTCTAATATCTTCATTAATCTGTATGTAGGATCTATCAAAGTGGTTTGTAAATCACCTGAGCGATTTCCAAGAAAAACTTCGTAATCTATAGTCAATATGAAAGTTTTTTTTTTCATTTTGTCGACATCTTTAATTGTTGTCGTATTCTAATATTTTGATAGTACAGTGGAATTAAAAATAAAATAGAAAAGAACTCAATGTTAATGGACAAATCTGCACTTACTAACGATCGAATAAAAAATACTATTAAAATTGAATTTACTCCGAAAGATGCAGATAATACCTTAAAATAACTGAAGTGTTTAATTATAAAAAATAATGTAATTGAAAATATTACGAATACACCTAAAATACCAGTCTCAGCAAGCAATTCAACAAACATATTATGAGGTGAACCTCCATAAATTTTGTCTGGATTAATATATCTGCCATAACCCACCCCAGTTATTGGATGTTCAGTAAACTGTTTAAAGCCTTCATCGTATAATGTAGATCGTCCTGAAGCATCAATTATATCATTAGTATTTCTTAAATCGGTTATAAACCAAACATTCGAACTTTCTAATCCATAGAGGACTAATGTAAAAAACAAAATAAAAATCACTGTACTTTTTATAATTGATTTTCTTCCTTTGTTTCGTAGTATATCAAGAGAAATAATGACAAACAATGTTAATAATGCTTGCCGTGAACCTGAATACAAAACCACTATAACTGCTAACAAATAAATAAGGACATAAACAAACTTAGATATTAGTAATTTATTTTCGAAAAATATGAATGACAAAGCAAGTGCGCCCATGAAACCCAAACCTTGATAATTAATTCTTATGTCAAAATCAGTAATCCTAATTTCGGATAACATATTTCGGATATAGCCAAATTCAAGTAAGTTTTTTGGACTAGCGAGATCATAATATTCCATGCTAAATTTGATCGTAAAAAAAGCATAAATAATTACAAAAACACTAATTAGAATGGGTCTGTACTTGTATCTGTAATAAAAAAAATGTGCAAAAGCAAAAGAACACATTAAACCTGTAATAATTGTATTAAATAGTTTTTCTTTAGCAAAATCACCTCCTTCAGTAGATAAAACAGATATCACAAATAATATAAAAATAACAACAAGTGGAATTATTAATTTTATATATTGTAAAATTATATATTTGTAATCTAAACCTATAATAATGAACGCGAAAAGCAAGAAAACAGATCCGATACCCCGTATACCATTAATTGCAAAGAAAGTTCCTATTGAAGCTGCAAATAGCGAAAAAAGGAATGCTGACTCGTACTTATTTAAAGAATAAAATTGAACAAATAAAATAAGAAATACAAAAATCATGGAAGGTATCATGCTAAAAAATAAATTAGCAAGACATAGAAAAGCCAAAACAACTAATAATAATTCTTTTGTGTTAGTTGTACGTCTTTTCAAAATATTTGAGAATTGTTTTATTGTTGGATTTCTTTCCATTTGTGTAATTCTTGATCAATTATATCTTTTCTCTTTTTGTTTACTTTCCCTTTGAATAACGATCTTGTGTCCAACAATAAGTTGAAAAAATTATGATAAAATGGCTTAAAATCCATCTTAAACATATACCCCTCCTCCAAAACTCCTCCAAATCGAGATTTGAAACGCTGAATGTCATATACTTTTGTATCTTTATCTGGATTTATTCTAAAACCTACAATAGAAAATTTCGCTACTCCAATGGAATTGAGATATTCTATCATTTTCCAATATAATAAGTTATTTGCTCCAGGTTCCATTTCATCAGCCCTGCCTGCATGCATTGCATAAGCCATTATTTCATTAAAATAGATAATTAAACCTACTTGAGGCTTTTCATCTTTATAGGCAACACTTACAATAGTATTACGATTGAGCCTTGAAAGAATATTCTCATAAAATGAATTATAAGTATTATCAATAAAAACACCACTTTTCCTCCACATTGAGGTTTCAAGGAAACAAAAATCATCAATTAAATCTATATCAGAAATTTCTACTTTAACATTACCTTTTTCTCCTCTTCGTGTCATCTCTCGGTGCTTTCTATCCATATTTTGATATAAATTCTCTTTTGGTAATTTCAAATCAATTACTTGACTTCCAAATGGCACCACTTTTGATCCACGAGGATATGATTTAAAAAATGCATAGGCTGGAGTGCTTAATAACCATTGAACCTGCATTTCATCCTTAAGATAACTACAAATCTCATTAATAAATTCGTTCTCACTCTCACCACTATTATTATATTTAGCCGGTTCAGACAGAAATTCTACATATCTAAATATCATATACTTGTGCAATATTATGGGGATTACAAAATCATCTGTACATAGATAATAGTAAAATTTAAACTTTGATTTCGTTGATAGTTTATAGTTCTTATAATCCTCGGAGAAAAAAATATTTAAATTATCCTTATATCCAGTTTGTTTTCGGAACTCGGTTTCTCCACTAAATTGTATAATTTTCATCGTTCAGTAAGTTTTCTTAATTAGGCACCGAGAATCTATTTGGTTTCATATTACCCAAAAATCCATTTAGTGCTCCAAAAATTGACCATAATTGATCTTTTAAGAAGTTAAACTTACTTTTTATCAACATTATGACTAAATTTTTCATACTAATTACAATAAAATAACTAAAAACATAGAACGATCTGCAATAGCCAAAATGCTTTTTGGCTAAATATACTTTATTACGAGCTACAAGGTACAGACTAAAAGGATGGCGCTTATCAATTACTTTATTTTCATTGATATGTTGATGCCAAGCATAAGTAGCTTTTGTGGCAGCCATTTTATATCCCAACTTTTTTGCTCTTATACCCATATCCACCTCATCTGAATACATAAAAAGATTCTCATCTTGTAATCCGACCACTTCATAAAATTCACGAGAAGCTAAGTTCAACCCTCCAGTTACTGTTTCTGCGTAATGATAATTTTCTTCAATATCTGAAACCTTTTTACCAGCCATGTAAGACTTCATAAAAAGAGTTTTAGAAATTTCACAACCAAAATCTTCTATTATCAACGAATCTTTTTTAAGTATTACTGGTTCTATCATACCTAACTTTGGATCACTTTTCAAGAATTCATGACATTTTGTTATTCCACCAGATTCTAGCTTTATATCATTTCCAATAAGCATAATTGCATCCACCTCTTTATTGGCGAGGGCGTATCTTATACCATCATTATATGCACTTGTACATCCACCATTACTAGTACGTTTAATTATAAAAGAATCAACGAACATTGACTCAACTTTGTCTAAGTATTCTTTTGAGGAAGAATTGTCAACTATTATATGAAGAAACAACTCATCTTTATAAAATTGATAGTAGTCAAACCATTCATTCAGTTTATAATCATCATTATAAGTAATAGAAATTGCAGCAATTTTCATTTCAATATTTATTTAAAACATAAAAAGCATTCATCGGTATCTGTTGTTCTTCATCTTCTAATATCTTTAGGATTTGTGTCCAATTACAATTTTAATTTATTTCTTATATAGTGAAAAGGATTAATATTCATTTCATTTCTTATAGAACTATATGAATATAAACATGAAAATATAAAAATACTTCCACCCAATAAATATTTTATAAGATAATCATCAATCTTACGAACAATTATTGTCAGCAAGACAGCACTAAAGACTAAAAGAAGCTGTTTGTATAGCTTCCGTTTAAAGCAGATATTATACTTAAATCGATTAATAAGAATATAAGCTAAAAATTGTACAGATACATTTATCAAAAACACAATTCCCAATCCAAGGAGAGCATAATAAGTATAGAAAAAAATATAAATTGGAAGAAATACCAATTGATGTAAAAGTGAGTACAAAGTAAAAGTTTTTGCATCTTGTTTAGCTAACAATATCATCCCTAAACTATTTGAACAAACTACGAGAATAGTTCCGAGTATTGCATAGTCGGTATAAGTAATAGTTTGTAAAAATTCTGATGAATAAAGTATCTTTATTAAAATTGGAGATAAGAATACAAATAAAACCGCAATAGGAAAAATCAAAATCAACCCGACTTCTGACTGTCGGTTAAGTTCATCCTGTAATTTAACATTATCATTATGAACAGTAGATATACGAGGGTAATAATCAGTTGTCATGGCTGTAAGTACAACACCAAAATAACTAGCAATAATGGTTGTCCCAGCTTGATATAACCCAACATCTGCAAGTCCTCCACAGGAGCGAATATATGCGACAATAATTAAATTGAAAGCCAATCCTAGAAAACCAACAAACATCAGAGCGACTCCCATTCTCACCATTGGAGAAGCCTCTTTGGAGATTTGTTTTAAAGTTATTGTTGTCTTATCGTACTTAATTTTTCGAACAAAATAGTTTGAGAAAAACACCGCTGAAAATGCTGTAATTATCAACCCTGGAACAATTCCGGTCTTACCAAAAATGTAATATAAAGGTATCGTTGTGATCAAACCAACAATTGAACCAATCATACTTGCCTTAGCTAAAGCACGCAATTGTCGCATACCCATCAGAATAGCTAATTGACCTTCTGTCAATATATTTAAACCAACAACCAATGCCAACCACAAATAAGAAACAGTATAATTTTTATCTCCAAAAGTCCATTGACTTAAAACTGGAGATAGAAAAACAGTAACTATAAATCCTAACAAGCAAGTGAATAGTATTACTCTATTTGTTAGAGAAATAATTCGCGAAAACTTCGCACTGTTACCAGAACCATTTGCCTCTGATATATCTCTAACAGCACTTCTTGATATACCTAAGCCGCCGCCTGTTTGTAAAAGATTAACAGTATTCATTAATATCCCTATTATCCCAACTCCCTCGGGACCCAACAAAATGGCTATCACCTTGTTTTTCAAAATCCCAATAAGTATTTGGAATACCTTTACAAAACTGAACAGAAAAGTAGATTTGTATATTTCCTTATAGGAAGAATTTTCTGTCATTTAAAATATTCTAAAATTAAAAAGCTTGCCCTTTATATATTAATTGTTGAAATGGCAAATTAAAATTAAAGATCAACGTTTCAATATTATTATACTCAAATGACAATGCCACCTGTTCCTTACTAACTACAGTCCAACCAGATTTCACATAAAAATAATGTAAGTTGGGTTTACAGAAAAGTAAACCAACTTTTCTTTCTTCAATAATAAATTTATTTACTCTCTTTATTAACTCAGTTCCAATGCCTTTCCCTTTTTGAATAGCACAAACATTCCCAATACCGTATCCATCAAAATGATTTGAGTCAATAATAACTTCAATTTCAATTAAGTTAAGATATGCTAATATTTCCTTATCTTTTGTAAGCAATAAATGTAAATCAGTATCTTTTAAATTTATTTTTATCCATTTTTTTTGTGAGTCATAACAAAAAGGCCAAGCAACAGTTTTAACCTTGATTATTTCATTTAATAAATAATCAGGTAATTGATCATGGCGTATAATTATTATGTCATACATTAGTATCATTTTTAAAATTCAACCACCAACCACTAGGTATAGCTACAAACTTAGAATAAAAATCACGCACTCCCTTTAGTTCTGTTTTATCACCGAATACGCTGTAAATATTATTGTTGATATGTACGCCTGATGCATGAAATCCCCTTTCTCTAAAATCAAGAATTGTTTTTCTTTTATCTTTTGCTAACAAGCCATATACCCAATAATTAGGCAGACTATTAGTCGTCACTATAGACCTGAAATCCGTTTCATTTTCCAACATTTCACTCCATTTTTTAGCATTGAATCTCTGTTGAGCAATAAGACTTTCAACATTTTCCATTTGCAAACTACCTATATAGCCGTTTACATTACTCATGGTAGCACTATGTCCAATCAATTGAATATCACAATTAGGACTTATTTCACCAATATCATCTCGAAAAATTTTTCTATCAATTCCACAATCACGAACCAATTGACTCTTTAAATATAATGACTCGTGATTGAAAATTATCGCGCCACCATCGATTGTATTCGGCATTCGTACTGCAGTAAATGAAAATACAGTAATATCAGAACCACAATTGCCTAACTTTCTCCCCTTATACTCACTACCAAAACCCTCAATTCCATCGTCGATAACAGTGATACCATATTCATGACCTATGGCATTTATTTCATCAATATGACCAGGATATCCACAAAAATGATTGTGTATAATACATTTTGTTTTAGAAGTAATTTTCTTTTTTACACTTTCAGGGTCAAGTGTCCCTAAATTACTGTCCACATCAGCCCACACAATTTTTAATCCACTAGATGCATAGGATTGTGTAGAAGCCAAGCAAGCCATAGGTGAAGCAATCACTTCATCTCCTTTTTTTAAATCCAAGACCGAAATTACCACTGATATAGCAGTATTAAATGAATTAGTGATAACCAACTTATCATGATTAAAAAAATCCATTAGCATTCGTTCAAATTTTTTACTGTATTCGCCGTAAGCTAAAGCTCCTGAATGTAAGATATTGTCTAATTCAGGCAGCTCATTGGGCATATATGGTTTGTATAAAGGTATCATTACCATCCTTTTTTAATTACTTCAACAATTCTGTCTCTATCTTCTTTAGTCACCCACCATCCACAAGGTATATGTACCAGCTCCGAGTAAAACTCATCCAGGACAGGCAACTTTTGATTGAAATCATTCAAGTAAACATGTAAATCATTTCTTTTATGAAGCTCTGAGGCCATAATACCATTATCAGCTAACTTTTGTATAAATGCACTTCTATTTTTAACTTTCATAGTATAAAGCCAATATGCTGGTTCACTATTTGGATAAAAAACCAACAATTCAAGTCCGGAAATATTTTGTAATTTTTTGTCAAAAAATTTGCCGTTATCTACATAGGAATTTAAGATTCCATCTATAACACTCATTTGAACAAGCCCAATAGTTGCATTTACATTGTTCATGTGATATTTATAACCTTGAAATTGAATATTATTATCCAATCTACTCATTTTCTTATCAATACCAAACCAACGAATAAGCTTACCCCTTTCATAATCCTCCTTTGAGCTTAATTGTAATATCCCCCCATCAACAGTAGTCAGTTGCTTTATTGCTTGCAATGAAAATATTGTATAAGGAAAATGATTTCCTGTTTTCAAAGCGTTAAATTTTGCTCCCAAAGCATGAGAAGCATCATGTATTACAGGGATATTATATTTCTTAGAAATCTGCTGAATCTGTGGTACATTCACTGGTGTTCCAGCATAATCAACTACCATTATGGCTTTAGTATGCTTATTGATATTAGCTTCAATAGAAATCGGATCAATATTTCCTGTATTTATATCTATATCTGCATACCTAATATTAGCTCCAACCATTTTAATTGCCACATTAGTTGGCTCGGCTGTCAGAGGAGTTGAAATTACCTCGTCGCCTCTACTAACTCCAACTAGAAGTAATGCAATATGTAAAGCTGCTGTCCCCGAATTTAAAGATAATGAATATCCAGAACCAACGAATCCTTCAAAAGCTCTTTCAAAAAGCTCTACTTGCTCTCCTTGTGCCACATAACCGCTATAAAGCACTTTCTCAAGTTCAGGCATTAGCCTTTCAGGTGAAGGCATATTTGTTTTTACTAATGGTATCATAATATATAGATTTTGTAAATGAACATTTTAAAAATCACAACATTCAAGATAAAAATGCAACTTTTTTATAATTAAACATAACTATTGGAGATTCGCAGATGAATCTTTTTCTCGGTCGATTATTGAGTTGTGTTACTACAAAATTAATATAATCGAACGGAATACAATCAAAATCATGCTTTTAACTATATAATTCCTAACGAGGAAGTTAAAATTTCGTTCAAGTCTCTTTGCCAACTGTTATATGGCTCAGTAAGGAAGAATTCGATATTTAATTATTTGGTTATCATCTGATCTTCAGCGAAGTCTTTTTCGTTGTCAGCAGAGATGGTCTTTAACAGAGTTTGCCACTCTTGGAGACAATCGGAGGTAGCCATTGCAAGTTGTTAAGTATCTTTCCATTCAAATTTTTGAAGCTTTCCTAAGCCTGATATTCAATACCTAATGATAAAAGTCGTCATATGGTTATGTTTGCAATTTATCCTAATTCAGAGTTACCAAATTTAGGATTTTTCCTACTGGCAGTTCCCATAATTTGAATATCTACAATAAATCACTAATCAAAAATTACATGAATTTTTGTCTTTCCAGGCAAACGTATAGTTACTATACAATCCTGCATTGCGTACTCTTTTCTTTTTTCTGGAGCACGGAAAGAACGCAGTGAATTTTCAGGATAAAACACTCTTCAAACAATCAATATTCTTTTCTCATCCAAATATAGAAATTAATTTATCAACTATTCTCTCCGCCGCATTTCCATCCCACAACTCTGGCACTCCTCCTTTTTTCCATTCTCCTGCAAAGAGCTTGTCTAATGCTGGCTTAATAGCCACAGGATTGGTGCCGATTAGTTCGTTGGTGCCTATAGTACATGTTTCCGGGCGTTCGGTGTTATCACGCAGAGTAATACATGGAATGCCCATTACGGTGGTCTCTTCGGTGATGCCTCCTGAGTCGGTTATAACAGCCTTGGCATGGTTGACCATATAATTAAATTCGAGGTAACCCATGGGGTCAACGATATGAAGGTTGTTAGCTTCAATCCCTAAGTCGTTGAATATCTTAGCAGTACGAGGGTGAATAGGAAAAACAACCTGTAGACCATTAACATTCATCAGAATAGCTGTCATTAAAGCTTGTAACTTTTCTGCCTCATCAACATTTGCAGGCCTATGCAATGTAAGCATTATATAGTTACCTGCTTTCAACCTTAGTTTATCAAACACAACAGGCTTCTCGAAACGATGTTGATTTGCCAAGAGGGTATCAATCATTACGTTACCAACAAAGAAAATCTGTTCCTCTTTTGCTCCAGCATTTCGCAGGTTTTGATTGGCAATCTCGGTGGTTGTAAAATAATAATCGGCCAACACATCCGTCACCATACGGTTAATTTCTTCAGGCATCGACAAATCCCAACTACGAATTCCTGCTTCAACATGAGCCACTTTCGTTTTTAATTTCTTCGCAACAATACTACAGGCCATAGTGCTGGTAACATCGCCCACAACAATAACAAGATCGGTAGGATGCATCAATAATTCTTTCTCAAACGCTATCAAGATTGCGGCCGTCTGCTCTACTTGAGTACCACCTCCACAACCAAAATTAGCATCCGGTTCAGGGATATTCAACTCCTTAAAAAAAGTATCGCTCATCTTTTGGTCGTAATGCTGACCAGTATGTACAAGACGATAGTTAATTTCTTCGCTTTTCTGTTGAGCTTTCTGAATAGCGTGAATGATAGGTGCAATCTTCATAAAGTTTGGGCGAGCGCCAGCGATAAGGGTAAGTGTCATATTTTTCCATTTTTAAAAACAAACTAAAAGATGGGTTACAATCGATTTGTACTAAATTTTCATATAAAACGCCCATAGTACATAAACTAATGCATATATAAAAAACCCAACAATCAAAAATACTATCATTTCAGACTCTAAATATCTATTTAACAAAAATCGAATAGCTGAAAGAGCAATAATCGAAGTTATTACAATATATCGTATCAATTTTATTGAGAAAAGATCAATAAGTTTTTACGCTAAAATACCTAGCTATATACTTTATTATTGCAAATGTGCATCCAATCCTACAGAAAACAGAAATAGCTGTAATAAGATGAGGAGAATAAAAAAACTTAACGCTAAGAAACGCAAACAAAATAAGAATAATGGCAAATAGTAAATGCACATTTGCATAGATTTATTGCATAATAAGACTTACTTAAGATGTTATATTAAAGAAGTTTACAATCAACTTAATCTAAAAAAAACTGAGATTACATATTGAGCACCATACAAAATCACCTTTACATCATCAAAAAAACAATATTAGCGAATAGATGATTTTTGCTGTCACCAAACTCAAATAATGATTTACAAGAAACTTAGTTATTTGAGGTAAAAAAACAAAAAGTAAAAAAGAAGAGACACATCCTAGTAAATAAAGAATATAAGTTAATTTGTTTATTAAGTATTTTGCCTCATTTAATGGTATTCTCGGTAAAAAAAATAATATGCTTTTGGTAAGGCTAAAGTAAACACAGTATGAAGGGTACTATACACATAAGTTACCTATATCAAAATATCAGCTTAGAATCACGAAACTGACAATAGTAAAACCAAAAGATAACAAGCCTAAAATACCAACCAAAAAAACTTGTTGAGTATTATTTCGACTCAACTTCGTGAAGATAATTTCTATCGCCTAATACCCATACCTATTCATATTCGCATCTGTACCATTCACAAGCAAACCCACTTTCGACATATTTGATTTTTCCATTTAGGCCAGAGTACTGCCAAAGATCGTTTTGATGGTATACTTGGGGTGGATCACGTTGATATTGAGGTCGGAGTATTGCCATAAATGAGTCTGTAACCAGATCTGCGGGCGAAGTATCCACTACGATATGGTCGTAGCTTTATTTCAGTTCCCCGAAGAGTTCCGCTGTTACTCCCTAGTCGATCAGTTCCGCCGAATTGTGCGGGATAGCACCCGAGAGGAGAATATCGAGGTTGGTGCGAGAGGGCATAATCACCTCATCGAGCTGAGACCAGCTAATAAAGTTGATGCTAAATCCTTCGCAATGCGTCATGCCTATGTATTCCGAGAGCCGAGGCTTGTAGAGGTCGAAGCGCATCAGGAACGAGTTAGCAAACCATTTTATGCTATTATTTTTCACATAGTACCATTTAGCAATATGAATAAATCTATTTACCTAATCCTTTTTATGTTTCCCATAATACTTTCCATACCCATAACTATACCCTCTATGATAATAATACTTACTTTCCATATTCATATCATTAATCACAATATAAGGTCGTTTCAATGACTTTTCTTCGTAAATATGATTCAGGTATTCCATATTCCGTTTATCAGAATAATCCATCCGCACCATATAGAGAGCAATATCCACAACCCGGTCAATCAGGAAGGTATCGGATACAGCACCAACAGGAGCAGTATCAATAACTATATAGTCATATTCCTTCCTCAACTCAGTAATTAGTTGATCTAACTTCTCGTTGATCAACAACTCATTTGGATTGGGTGGGATAACTCCGGCAGCAATAATATCCAGCTCGTTATACTGCATATTTCGCTGGATAAGTCGACGGTAGTCGGTTTCTTGTCCGGAGAGGTAGGTTGAAATTCCAATATCATCCAGAAGTTGCAGGTGCTTCTTTAACTGCGGTTTACGTAAGTCCATCCCCAGCAGAATTACTTTTTTACCGGTTATAGACAAACTGATTGCCAGGTTAATACTGGCATAGGATTTTCCTTCGCCGAGCTCAGTGGAAGTAACCAATAATACTTTTTCTTTCGGATGTTGAAGCACAAACTGAAGCTTGGTACGCAGCAAGCGGAATAACTCGGAATTCGAATCGGTTACCGAACTGTGGTTAACGATAGTTTCGCCAGTTGCATTATGTCCTAACTCTGAAAGGATAGGAACTCTGGTGAGCTTATCGAGCATGGGTCGGCTTGTAATAGTTGTGTTTACCAAATCACGAATAAAGACTACCAGGATGGGCAACGCTATCCCTACTAATAAAAATCCCATCAATATCATAGCAGTACGGGGGCCCGTTTTTGCTGCCTGATCCGGAGCATTCAATACCCGCCCTTTAGGTAGGTTAACCGCCATCGACAAAGAAGCTTCTTCGCGTTTTTGCAATAAGAATAAGTAAAGTGTTTCCTTTACCTGTTGCTGACGCTTGATTTCTACAAACTCACGCTCCTTACGGGGTAATTCACGGATCTGGGCTTGCGACTTACGGTTTTGTTCGGTTAACTCCCGATTGGTAAGTTCCAAGCCTCGACGGCTGTTGGAGATACTGGTACGAATGGCTTGTCGGGTAGAGTTAATCTGGCGGGTAAGGCTTTGGTATGCGGGGTTATCGGTGGAGGTCCCACTGGATACCCGTTCCCGTGTCATTAATAGTTCGTTGTACTGTTGAATAACGGCTAATAAACCAACATCCGTTAGTCCAAGGTTGGGAATCAAGGCATTCTGATTACGGGGTTGACCGATAAAGTCTTCGACCAAACGTATCAAACTTAACTGGGTTTCAACATCCAGTCGTTGCTTATCCACTTCGCTGTTACGCTGCAGGAATAAATTAGCATCTGCCTGAATATCGGTCAATTCGTTAACCTGTTTATAATCTTCTACATCGCGCTCTACTGTACTTAACTCGTCGGTAAGTAAAACCAATCGGCTATCGATAAAATCCTTGGTATTATTCGCAGAGCGGTTTAACTGATCGATAGCATCCTGGTTGTAAAAATGAACGATGGTATTCAGAATATCCTTACCCATCTGTACATTGGGTACATTCACCGTTAAATTGATTACATCAACCTGCTTCGAAATTGAAGTACTTAATATACCCTTAGCCACCTGTCGTGCCACCGCATTTACATTCCGGATAGTCACCTCCACCGGATAATCGGGTCGCGTAGCATTTTCGCGCAAGCCGATACTGATGGCACCGGCCGGAGTAGAAAGCAAGGCAGGTAAGGTTGCAAGCTCTTCGGTGAAGAGTTGACCATTGTATTCTCCTTTTACACTATAGCCCTCAGAAAGCGAAGGTGTAATCTCCAGTTCAAGGGCATGTTGCAGGATCACCAGCGACAAACTATCCAGTTTTACCTTATAAGGAGAAGTATTATAGAGATTGGTTGTCTTCAGAAAGTTGGTAGTGCTGTACGATGTATGCAATTCCAACTGGTTAACGACCTTTTTCATTAAGGCAGTAGACCGGATAACCTCATTCTCGTTGTTCACCATGGTATAGGCATTTCCCATACCACCCAGGTCGAGTTGTTTAAGGATGGACATCTCGTTCATTCCTCCCGAACGGGAAGGATCGACTACCAATACTGCTGTTTCGAGTTGGTACACATCGGGTTGGCTACGGTTATACAGATAACCCATTGCCAGAAAAAGGATAGCGGATACCAGTATCCACTTCCAGTAAATAATATAACGTTCGAACAGGTCGCGCCAGTTAATTGATTCTTCCTGGAATTCGTTGAATTGATCGGGTGTAGTTGCCATAAAGTTACAATAGAGTGCTTAATTCAGAATATTTACAATCAGGGAAGTTAACGAAATCAATGTTCCCACCAATGACACCGATAATGTTTCGGCTGTACTCAGTGCAGAGGACCGTGACTTTGGATCGTTGGGTTGCACGTACAATACATCGCCTTGCTGAAGGAAGTAATAAGGTGATTCGAGAAGGGCTGCATCGCGCAAATCGATACGTACTGTCTCTCTTCTGCTGTCTTTCTCACGTATTAATAAAAGATTGTCTCTTCGGCCATACAGTGTTAAATCACCGGCCAATGCTAAGGCTTCGAAAATAGAAACTTTATCGTTATCGACAGAGTAATTTCCCGGACGTACTACTTCTCCTAATACAGATACATGATAATTAGCAAAACGAATCAACACGATGGGTTCTTCGGTGATATAACGCGGATAAATTAAACTCTTAACGTGGGCAGCTAGTTCTGATTTTGTCATGCCGAATGCTTGTATTTCACCAATTACAGGCATTACAATTTTTCCTTCAGTACTCACTACATAGTTTTGCAAACCTCCACTATAGGAAGATACAGTACTTCGTGAGACATCATAATTACTCATTCCTAAAGTCGGCACCAGTGGTAAATTAAAAGGTATTGCCGCTTCCGGCGTTGCCGCATTAATGGTAATCGTCAACAAATCCCCCACCTTAATCACCGGATCCGGTACCGGGGCTGGCTGTCCCATCACGGGGATGGGCATGGGTTGACCAGCATGCTGAAGGTACACCAGCTGTTCGTTGGTGTTGCAGGCGGTGAAGAGGAGCAGCGCCAGGGCTGCAAATAGAATTTTAACGTTCATCGTGTTCTGTTTTTGTCTGTTTTATGGAATAGCAAAGCTCCGTCGGTCACATAACCAACAAAGCAACTAATTAATTTCTAAACCCTTACCCCTCCTAACAATTAAAAATTAACAACTAACTAGTAGAAGAGGTTTATGCTGCGTTCTTAAACGCCTTCATGCTAAAAAGCGTCTTCCACACAATCACAAAGTCCCAGTCGAACGACCAGTTACGGATATACTCGTGATCGTATTGTACACGTTTCTCAATTTGCCAGTGTTCGCTGGTCTCACCACGGTAGCCGTTGATCTGAGCCCACCCTGTGATACCGGGTTTAACGTAGTGACGTACCAAATAGTTCTCGACCTCGCGCGAAAAAAGTTCGGTATGTGCCAGCATATGAGGGCGCGGTCCTACCACCGACATATCGCCGTAGAATACATTTACAAACTGCGGAAGCTCATCGATATTGTACTTGCGCATAAATCGACCGATGGGTGTAATGCGTGGATCGTTCTTAGTGGCCTGCCGCTTGTCGGCATCGCCGTTGATGTACATGCTGCGGAACTTGATGCACTTAAAAATACGGTTATTAATGCCCGTGCGTTGCTGCACAAAGAATACCGGTCCGCGCGACGTAAGCTTGATGATAATAGCAATAATGAGGAACATCCACGACGCTGCAAACACCAAAAAGAAGGACGAGAAGAACAAATCGAACAGGCGCTTCTTGATCTGGTTCTCGGCAATATCGAGCGGGATGCGTTGTGGATTGAACACCCTGATGGTGTGAATGCGATCGATCTTGTAATCGTCGGCCGCGTTAGGCTCGACGGTAGGTACCAGGAACAGGCGCACGCCCCAGCGACTGCAATTGCGCTGTAATTCCTTCAGGTTCCAGCAACCGGCATGCAGATCGTCGACACTGTTCACCGCCAGGAACATCACCTGAATACCCTCGTTAAGTACCCGTTGCTCGAGTGTGTTATAGGCTTCGTTGCAGGTAGTGGTTTGGTCGGGACTATAGGTACCTTCGTATTTATAGTTCAGTGCCGGATTGTAGGTAATGATGTTCTGCAGCGAAGTCATCACTTCATTGTCGCCGAGTAACACTACCTTGCGTACCCGTGTGGAATATTTAATCCGGCGCTTCACCAGTCTATAGTAAGTATAGTTAAATGCCAGCTTAGCAAGCAGGAACAGGAATACCGTAACTGCCAGTAATAGTTGAGGCCGGTGGTCGAAATGATGCCGGATAGGCAGGTAAATCACCACCAACAGCGCTATAAAGATGGCCGAACGCATCAGCATTCGGCGTAAACGGGGGCGGAAGCCCTTTTTGTAGTAGATGATGCGACGGCGGAAAAGTACAAAGGAGGTGATACGGGCAAGGTTCAATGCCAAAAAGGCCAGGTAAATACCCGGCTCGTGAAACCAGTGCGTATGAAATACGGTCAGGAAAAGCAGAAAGAAAATGCCATTCAACAACAGTAAATCAATCACAACAGATAAATACAGTAACTCGCTTTCCCGGGTTTTCATAGAGTAAACATATAAACAAACATTCAAACAGCCCCGTTATACTTTTCAGCTGCAAAGATAAATTTTATTTATTAGTTGGCAAGAGTTAGGGCAGGATATTTAAAAAAATCGTACTATATTTGTTGCATTATTTAATAAAAACCTGTTTAATCAATTTTATAATGAGTACAACACTTACAGGGACCCTGCGTCCCGACTTGCTTAAACTGCGCACCTATGCCCTGGCAGGTGCTTTTGTGGCCGGGAATATAGCATTGCCGCAACTGGCGCATCTGGTGCCGGGGGGAGGACCTATGTTGCTCCCGATTTATTTCTTTACGCTGATAGCTGCGTATCGATATGGGCTGGCTGCGGGAATACTTACCGGAGCGTTGTCACCCCTTGTTAATTACCTGTTGTTTGCAATGCCTGCAGCCGAAATGCTTCCGGTGCTGCTTGCAAAATCGACCCTGCTGGCAACAGCTGCAGCCTGGATGGCACATCGCTTGAACGGAAAGGTGAGCTTGTTGGCATTGCTTGGAGTGGTATTGGCCTATCAATTGCCGGGTGGATTGTTTGAACTGCTGTATACCGGCAGTTGGAGCATGGCGCTGCAGGACTTTAGAGTAGGACTGCCGGGAATGGCGTTGCAGGTAGTTGGAGGATGGCTCATCCTTCGGAAACTAATGAAGTAATTCGCATGGCGACGAAGAGCTTTGAAGAGATGCTGGAACGCTTCAACTCCCTTTCGATACGGGAGGAGTTTGACGTGATAGTGGCGGTGGCGAACGGGGGGATAGTGCCGGCCGGGATATTGAATCAGAGGTTGGGACTGGATTTTCAGCTGATAAAGATTAATTTGCGGGATGAGGAGCAACGGCCACGCTATGAGCATCCGTTGCTACTGGAACCGCTGGCTTTCGACCCGACGG
Organism: Paludibacter sp.; assembly: GCA_028691965.1. Classification (GTDB taxonomy): domain Bacteria; phylum Bacteroidota; class Bacteroidia; order Bacteroidales; family Paludibacteraceae; genus Paludibacter. The sequence continues at coordinate 29,425 of JAQUYE010000021.1, forward strand.
GGAAACGTATTTTGCTGGTCGACGACCGTATTAAAACGGGCGCAACGATACGACTGGCTAAGGAGGTACTGGCATCGGCAGCGCTGATACGGACCTTTGCGGTGAATGGCACCGCTGATTATTGTTTATATGATGAGTCGTGCTTTCGAACTCCCTGGCGTTTGTAGAGGGTTCGCGAAAAGTAGTTTATTTACATTGTAATCTTAAAAGGAATACCATGGACAGAAGAAATTTTTTACGCGCAGCTATCCTGGCAGGTGCCGCCTTCACCGTAAAGCGGTCGGGCGCCATGACAGTGCTGTCGCAGAATATGAATGCCGCCCCGGCTGCTTCGGGTGCCGGCAGGTTTGATATGGTGGCCGTGATGGGCGGCGAACCGGCGGCAATGTTCCGCAAAGCGATTACCGAAATGGGCGGCATGGGTCTCTATGTGAAAAAGGGCCAGAAGGTGTGCATTAAGCCGAACATTGGTTGGGACAAGGCTCCCGACATGGCTGCTAATACCAATCCGCTGCTGGTGGCCGAGATTGTGCGCCAGTGCCTGGCTGCCGGTGCATCGGAGGTAACGGTGTTCGACCATACCTGCGACGACTGGCGTAAGTGCTACGCCAACAGTGGTATCGAGGATGCTGCCAAAAAAGCCGGCGCCAAAGTGGTGCCCGCCGACCAGGAGAGCTACTACCGCTCCGTTACCATCCCCAAAGGAAAAGTACTGAAGACTACCAAGATCCACGAGGCGATTCTGAATGCCGATGTGTGGATTAATGTGCCCATCCTCAAAAACCACGGGGGTGCCAAGATGAGTATCTCGATGAAGAACCTCATGGGCATTGTGTGGGACCGCGGTTTCTTCCATAAAAACGACCTGCAGCAGTGCATCGCGGATATCAGTTCGCTCGACCGCCGTCCGGCGCTCAACGTGGTGGATGCCTACCGCATGATGAAAACCAACGGTCCGCGCGGTCGCTCGGAAGCCGATGTAGTGAGCTCGAAGGCGCTGTTCCTCTCGCACGACATGGTGGCCGTGGATACCGCCGCTACCAACTTCTTCAACCAGGTGCGCGAGATGCCCCTCAGCGATGTGGGCCACCTTGCCCGTGCCGAAGCCCTGGGTATCGGTACGATGAAACTGGATAAGCTGAAAATTCGCAGGGTTAAAATCTGATCGTACCATCATGTTGAGGAAAATTCGTATCGTCGTGTCGGCAGTGCTGCTGACGCTGATCACCCTGTTCTTTCTGGATTTTGCCGAAGTACTGTCGATCGACTGGCATATCCTGGAACACCTGCAACTGGTGCCCGCGGTGCTGGCGCTGAATGGTATTATCATCGTCGCCCTGGTGGTGCTTACCCTGCTGTTTGGTCGCATCTACTGCTCCTCGCTTTGCCCCCTGGGAGTGTACCAGGATGTGGTGAGCCGCCTGCGCAAATGGACCATGAAGCGTAAGAACCAAAAGCGCTATAAATTTCTGCCGCCGCTTAACTGGCTGCGCTATGGCTTCCTCGTAGTAATGGTGGGGGCTTTTGTAGCGGGACTGCATGTACTGGTGGGATTGCTCGATCCCTATTCGGCCTTCGGGCGGATGACGGTGCACCTGCTGAAGCCGCTGTACCAGGCGGGGAATAATCTCTTGTTCAGCATCTTTACTTCCTTCGGCAATCATACTTTTTATAAGGTGGGTATCTACCTGCTGAGTGTGAGTTCGCTGATCGTCGCCCTCGTCACCCTCGCCACCGTGAGCATCCTTGCCTGGCGCAACGGGCGCATCTACTGTAATACGGTTTGTCCCGTGGGGACTACCCTCGGTCTCCTCAGCCGGTTTTCGCTCTACCAGATTCGCTTCGACTCAAGCGCCTGCACCCTCTGCGGTAGCTGTTCAAGGAATTGCAAGTCGTCGTGCATCGACTTTAAGTACATGACAGTGGATAGCTCCCGCTGTGTGACCTGTTTTAACTGCATCGACTCGTGCAAGGAGTCGGGATTGAAGTACCGCCTGCCCCGCAAAGGCGAGCGCTGGGTACAACGCGCCGGAGAAGCACCGGCAGTATCGGCACGAAAGAAAAAAGCTGCAGAGGCAGCTGTATCACCGATGGCCACCCCGACGATGGCCACTGTGCAGTCGGCCGCAACGCCGACGAATGAGCCCCCTGCCCGTCGCCGCTTCCTCATTGCCATGGGAGTAACCGGTGTTGCAGTAGCCCGCCTATCCGCCGAAATAACCCTTAAGCTCGGTGCCAAGAAAGACGTGAAGCGCACCCGTCCCATTATGCCTCCGGGAGCAGGGAACTTCGATCGCTTCACGGAGCTGTGTACCTCCTGTCACCTCTGCGTAGCTAAATGTCCCGCGCAGGTGATCAAGCCCTCCTTCCTCGACTACGGCATTGGGGGGATGATGCAGCCGATGATGAACTTCGACCATCAGTTTTGTAACTACGACTGCACCATCTGCAGCGAGGTTTGTCCGACGCATGCCCTGGCGCCCCTTACGAAAGAGGAGAAGCACCATAACCAGATGGGGGTGGTTCAGCTTTACCTGGAGAATTGCATAGTATATACCGACGAGACCAGTTGCGGTGCCTGCAGTGAGCATTGTCCCACGCAAGCCGTGCACATGGTACCTTATAAGGACAGCCTTACCATTCCCGAAATCGACCAGGCCATTTGCGTTGGCTGCGGCGGATGCGAGTACGTATGCCCCGCCAAGCCCTGGAAGGCCATTTTCGTGGAAGGATTGACCGCCCACCAGACCATCGAACTCGAATTCGAAGAAGTGGAAGAACATGTAGTGGATGATTTCGGGTTCTAAGACTTGATACACCATTTTTTGTTAATTATGAATAGTTTAGTACCTAAGCTTTTACTGTTTCTGGCTGTAAACAGTGCCTTACTGAATGCGCAGACCGTACCTGATAGTCTGCATGTGGAAACCCCGGGTAGCCTGTCGACCCTCGTCACCGAAACCGACAAGCTGTACATTACCGACCTGGAAATTACGGGGAGTATTAACGGCGACGACTTTCTGACGATTCGGGAGATGCTGTACCTGGCGAACCTGAACCTGAAGGAAGCGACCATTGTAGCCGGTGGTGGAACCTTTACCCTCGACAATTCGCTGTACTACGGACAGCTATCGGGCCTGCAAAACCTCGAAACAGTGGTGTTGCCCGATAACCTAACCCTGATCGGACAAAGTTCGTTTTACGACTGCGCCTGGCTGAAGGAGGTCGTCATGGGTAACCAGGTGACCGAAATCGCCATGGGAGCCTTTGCCGACTGCAAAGCGCTTACCACCCTGGAGCTTCCGATGAGTTTGAAGACCATTGGCAACAAGGGAGCCTACACTTCGCTGAACGGCACCTTCGAGGGTTGTACAAAACTCACCACCCTGACCATACCCCGCAGTGTGACGTCGGTGGATGTGCGATGTTTTAAAGGATGTACCAAACTGCAGACTGTGGTGTTGCCGGATATGCTCACCTCCATCCCGTCGGAGTTCTTCAGCGGATGCACGGCGCTGACAAGCATCACCCTGCCCTCGCGTACAACTACCATCGGTTATTCAGCCTTTTATAACTGCGCCTCGCTCGAAACCATCGACCTGCCCGATGCGGTGGAAGGTATTGATGGATGGGCCTTTGCATCCTGTAGCAAGCTAACCACAGTGAGCGGAGGCGAGGGATTGCTTTACATCACCGACAGTGCCTTTAGGCTGTGCTCTTCACTGAACAACATTAGCTTCAACGCGGGACTCCTTTCCATTGGCGAGTCGGCATTTGAAGGATGCGTGGCGTTGATGCATATCATTCTTCCCAACTCGGTGACGATGATCAGCGAATCTGCCTTCGAAGGATGTACAGCGCTGGAAACGGTTATCATCGAAGACGACGATGTTTACAATGCTCCCGATGGGACTTCGGGAGGAGATACACGGGCAGCTCAGGTACCCGTACCGGGACAACTTACCCGACTCCCCACCAGCTTGTTTGAAGGCTGTACCAACCTACGCTCGGTGATGCTTCCCGCTTCGATCTACTCCATAGGAATGGTGACATTTAAAGATTGTGTGAGCTTGCAGGGCATCGACCTGCCCGAAGCACTGGAAACGATCGATATCTATGCCTTTAATGGCTGCTCTGCGCTCGAATCGATTGTATTTCCCGAAAAAGTAAGAAGTATCGGACAGGGTGCCTTTGGGGGCTGTAGCGCTCTGCGCTCGGTGCGCTGCCTGTCGGCCACTCCTCCCACGCTGGGAGGTGGTGTGAATGAGGTAAGCTTTGCCTTTTGGCGCGTGGATTACGAAAAGTGCTGGCTGCATATTCCCGTGGGGACTACCGACACGTACCGCGCACATTACGCCTGGAGTAAGTTTATCCACACCTCCGAATCGCTGGTGGATGAGCTGGAGATGCCTTCTACAGGATTGTTTACTACTGTGTCACGTGCGGGTGAAGTATGGATTCGCGGCGGAGAACCCGGTGCTGTGGTGAGGGTGTACGACAGTCGCGGAGCCCTGGTAAGGCAACTGATTGCGGACGGAGCGGAAAGCAGGTTGGACCGACTGGCACCGGGGGTATATATAGTGACCTGCGGGCGTGAAAAAAGCAAGCTAATATTATAAGGTATAGATGTGGCAAAAAAGCAGTAAAAAAAGCGTTTTAGGGAAACGCTTTTTTTTTATACCTTTGCGGCTTATTTTTAGTTGAAGGTATATGGATACGATACAGATTCACGATAAGAAGTTCCGCATGTCGGTTCCCGAAGCGGAGATACTGGCAGCAGTAAAGCGGGTTGGCGAAGAAATCAACCGCGATGCGGCGGAGCTGAACCCCCTGTTTATTTGCGTGCTGAACGGTGCGTTTATGTTTGCCGGCGACCTGATGAAGGTGGTTAACTTCCCCTGCGAGATTACCTTTGTGAAGCTGTCGTCGTACGAGGGACTGCTCACTACCGGTACGGTAAAGGAGGTAATCGGTCTGAACGAGAGCGTGGTAGGTCGCAATGTGATTGTGGTGGAAGACATTGTCGACACGGGCATCACCATGGAGCGCATCCTGCACTCGCTGGAGGCCAAGGGCGCGAAGAGCATCCGCGTGGCTACCTTCTTCCAAAAGCCCGATGCCCTGAAACGCCCGATTAAGGTGGATTATGTGGCAATGAAAATTCCGAACGACTTTATAGTAGGTTACGGTCTGGACTACGACGGTTACGGTCGCAACCTCAAAGAAATTTATACGGTAGTGGATTAATGCCTGAGGAGGCATAGGCTACACCTTTTTAGTTAACAACAAACACTTGTTCATTCATGTTAAATGTAATTATTACCGGAGCTCCGGGATGCGGAAAAGGAACGCAGAGTGAGCTCATTGTTGAGCATATGAAGTTAGAGCACTTTTCGACAGGAGAATTGCTTCGTCAGGAAATCGCTGCTCAGTCGCCTCTCGGCAAAGAAGCCGATGCATACATCACGAAAGGCAATCTGGTGCCCGATTCGATGATTATCGATGTGATTACCAGTGCTATCGCGCGGGTGTGCGGGCAGTGTAAAGGAATACTTTTCGATGGCTTCCCGCGAACACGCGAGCAGGCTGTAGCGTTAGAAGAGATGATGGATGGTCGCGGCACGCCGGTAACGCTGTGTATCGACCTGCAGGTGCCCGAACGGGAACTGATCCAGCGACTGCTTACCCGCGGCGAGACCTCGGGACGCAGCGATGATAACCTGGAGACCATCAAGAAACGTCTGGAAGTGTACAAAGTAAAGACACAACCGGTGAACGAATATTACCAGAGTCTGGGCAAGTACGTTGCCATCGACGGTATGGGAACCATAGAAGAAATTTTCGGTCGTATCGCAGCGGCGCTCACGACCTGCAAGTAACACACCTCACGGTGCTCACGCTGCATTATAAACCTCACGGAGAAAGGAAAAAAGAATGTCGAATTTTGTAGATTATGTAAAGATATATTGTCGCTCGGGAAAGGGCGGCGCAGGTTCGATGCACTTCCACCGGGAGAAATTCATTGCCAAGGGCGGTCCCGACGGTGGTGATGGCGGTCGTGGGGGGCATATTATCCTCCGTGGGAACAAGAACTACTGGACCCTGATCCACCTGAAGTATGCGCGCCACGTGCATGCCGGCGACGGGGCACAGGGCAGTTCGAGCCGGAGTTTTGGTAAGGACGGTGAGGACCGGATTATTGATGTGCCCTGCGGAACGGTGGCCTATGATGGCGAAACAGGAGCCTTTCTGGGCGATATTACCGACGACGGTCAGGAGCTGATCCTGCTGAAGGGCGGTCGCGGCGGACTGGGCAACTGGCATTTCCGTACGGCGACGAACCAGACACCTCGCTATGCGCAGCCGGGTGAACCCCGCGTGGAGACCACGGTGATTCTTCAGCTGAAGGTATTGGCCGACGTGGGACTGGTAGGTTTCCCGAATGCGGGGAAGTCGACCCTCCTCTCGGTGGTATCGGCTGCTAAGCCCGAGATTGCCGACTATCCCTTTACTACCCTGGTGCCTAACCTCGGTATTGTGTCGCACCGCGATAATACATCCTTCGTGATGGCCGACATCCCCGGGATTATCGAGGGTGCTTCGGAGGGCAAGGGACTGGGACTACGCTTCCTGCGTCATATTGAACGGAACTCGGTGTTGCTGTTTATGATTCCGGCCGACGCCGACGACATCGGCAAGGAATACGAGATTTTGCTGAACGAACTGCGCACCTACAACCCTGAACTGATGGATAAGCAACGCCTGCTGGCAATCAGCAAGTGCGATATGCTCGACGAGGAATTAATGGAGCAGATGCGCCCCTTACTTCCGGAAGGAATACAGACGGTGATGATCTCGTCGGTTACCGGCCTGGGACTTCAGGAGTTGAAGGATATGATATGGGAAGAGCTGAACAAGGAGGTGGTGCACGTGCAGGAAGTGGTGCACAAACCCATGTTTATCGAACCCCGCGAAGAGAGCGACGAGTATGTCGAGGAAGAGGAAGACTTTGACGATTTCCTGGAAGATGATGATGATGAAGATGTAAGCAAATACAAGGGAATTGGGTGGGACGAGCTTTAATTGTTAGTTGTTAATTGTTAATTGTTAATTAGTGCGGCTTGAGATTTAGAAGATGTATCTCGCTAATAATTAAACGTGTTTCTCGTTAACAATTAAATATCGCAATCGTTTCTTTAAATGTAAAGCGACTGATAAATACCACCCTAACAATTAACAATTAACAATTAACAATTATAATGATAGACCAGGGAACAATCGATCGGATTATGGACGCTGCCCGCATACAGGAGGTGGTGTCGGATTATGTGACGCTGCGGCGACGCGGGGCCAATATGATCGGTCTGTGCCCTTTTCATAATGAGAAGACGCCTTCGTTTTCGGTATCGCCGGCGAAGGGGATTTTCAAGTGTTTCGGATGTGGCAAAGGGGGTAACTCGGTGCATTTCATCATGGAGCATGAGCAGATAAGTTATTACGAGGCGCTGAAGTTTTTGGCTTCTAAATACCATATTGAGGTGGTAGAGAAGGAGCTGGATGCGGAGGAGCTGGCCCTGCGCAACGACCGCGAGAGTATGTTTCTGGTGAATGACTTCGCCCGGAACTATTTCAAGCAGACGCTCCACGGCCATATCGATGGGAAGGCGATAGGATTATCGTACTTCCGCGAACGCGGTTTCCGCGATGATATCGTTACCAAGTTCGAACTGGGGTTTAGTCTCGACCAGCGCGATGCTTTCTCGCAGGCCGGACTTCAGAAGGGCTTTAAGAAAGACTACCTGGTGAAGACCGGGTTGAGCATGGAGAACGACTACGGGCAGCTGAGCGATCGGTTCCGCGGAAGGGTGATGTTCCCCGTGCATTCGCTTTCGGGAAAGGTGGTGGCCTTCGGCGGACGTATCCTGAAGAAGGACGAAAAGATGGCGAAGTACGTGAACTCGCCGGAGTCGGAGATTTATCACAAGAGCAACGAGCTCTACGGGATATTCTTCGCCAAGAAGGCGATTGTGCAGCAGGACCGCTGTTTTCTGGTGGAAGGCTATACCGATGTGATATCGATGCATCAGAACGGGATCGAGAATGTGGTGGCTTCGTCGGGCACTGCCCTGACGCCGGCGCAGATCAGGCTGATACACCGGTTTACGGATAATGTGACGGTGCTGTACGACGGCGACCCGGCCGGTATTAAGGCTTCGCTGCGGGGTATCGACCTGTTGCTGGAGGAGGGAATGAATATTAAGGTATTGTTGCTGCCCGACGGTGATGATCCCGATTCGTTTGCCCGCAAGCACAGTGCGGCCGACTTTATCGAATTTGTGGAGCAGCACTCGGCCGACTTTATCCGGTTCAAGACCCGCCTCTTGCTGAGCGACGCCGGCAACGACCCGGTGAAGCGTGCGGCTTTGATTGGCGACATTGTGCGCAGCATCGCCCTGATACCGAACCAGGTGATTCGTGCGGAATACGTAAAGGAATGCAGCACCCTGCTGAATGTAGAGGAAGCATTGCTGTATTTCGAGATTAATAAGCTGAAGCAGCGGGAACAGGCAAGTCCGCCGCGGGCAGGTACCGGTGGGCAACTACAATCCGACACTCCCCGGTGGGATGGCAGTCCCGGTGGGCAGGACTCAGCGTATACCGGCACTCTTGGCGGGCAGAACAGTCAGGGTGCAGGTGAAACCACTGCCGGAAACTCCGGTGCTCAGGGAAATTCGGGTACAGGAAACACCGCTAACCCGGGATCGGGGCCATCGCCCTATCAGGTGAATGCCCGCTTTGCCGCCGAGGAGCGCAACATCCTGCAGACGCTGATACGGTTTGGCCGCGAGGACATGCAGGACCCTCAGGAGCGTAAGCAGCAGCCTGCGCCTATGATGGTGGCCGACTTTATATTAGAGGAAATTAACCGCGACGGGATAGAGATGAGTTCGGACCTGCACCGTCAACTCTTAAAAGAGTACGAAATGCGGTGGAAGGATGAACAATTTAACGCTGAAAAGTATTTTTTATATCATCAGGACGAGATGATTGCGCGCCTTTCGGCCGACTTGCTCACGGAAAAGTACACCCTGAGTAAGATTCATTCGAAGATGAAAAGGATAGATACGGAGGTGGAACGCTTGCACGAAGTAGTGCCGCGCCTGGTGTATGAGTACAAAAACGCACTGATACTCGACTATATACGGGATGGTCTGGCCCGTCTGAAGGAAGCATCGGAGCAACGCAATGATGCACTGGCCGAAGAGATTATGCAGGAGCTGACACAGCTCGACGACTTGAAACGCCAACTGGCACAGCAACTGGGCGCCCGTATCATAACGCGGTTCTAGCAGAGCCCTGCTCCCGGACTGCCTGCCACCCGAACAGTAACCGGCGCTGCTTGCTACCCGATAGTTACCGGAGATGCTTGCTGCCGATAGTTACCAGGGCTGCAGGCTCCCGAAAAGCAAAAGGTGCTGCCCGCCGCGTTTTCATCGACCTATAACCCTGACTTCATACGTAAACGATATAAAACAACCTGAGAAAGGGAAAGAACATATGATATTATTTGATCAAATTATTTTTGGACCGATTCAAAGTCGCCGCTTAGGACTCTCGCTGGGAGTGAACCTATTGCCGGTCGACGCTAAGATCTGTTCGTTCGACTGTATATATTGCGAATGCGGCTTCAACACCACCATGAAGGAAAACCCTCTACCACAGCGGCGTGAGGTACAAAGAGCCCTTGAAGCTAAACTAAAGGAGATGAAGGAAGCCGGTCAGGTGCCCGATGTAATCACCTTTGCCGGTAACGGTGAGCCAACGCTGCATCCGCAGTTCGAACCCATTATTGCCGACACGATTGCATTACGCAACAAGTACTTCCCGACGGCAAAGGTGAGTGTGCTCTCGAATTCGTCGCGCATCCACAAGCCCCACATCATGCGGGCATTGCGGCAGGTTGACAACAACATCCTGAAACTGGATACGGCCATTGATGAGACCCTGCGTCGGCTCGACCGACCGGTGGGCCGCCAGATGAGTGTAGAGTGGCTGATAGAAAAGTTAAAGAAGTTCAATGGTGAGTTGATTATCCAGACCATGTTCCTGCGGGGATGGTACGAGGGCGTGCGCATCGACAACTCTTCGGAAGAAGAAGTAAGTGCGTGGCTCAAAGCGCTGAAACAGATTCAACCAAAGCAGGTAATGATTTACACCATCGACCGCGAAACCCCGGTAAAGGAACTCGAGAAGGTACCCCTCGACGAACTCAACCGCATTGCCGACAAAGTACGGGCGATAGGAATAGAGACAATTGTTAGTTGTTAATTATTAATTAAAACCATGGCACACATTGTTTTAGAAGATATGGAGTTTTTTGCGTATCACGGCGTGATGCCGCACGAAACGGAATTGGGAAATACCTTTGTAATTACGCTCGATATGGAGGTTGATATTACGAAGGCTGCAGCATCGGATGTGCTGGATGATACCATTAATTACCAGTTGATTTACAATGCCATCCGCAAGCAGATGGACATCCCCTCGAAGCTGATAGAGCATATCGGTCAGCGCATCGTGGATAAGCTGATGAACAAATTCCCACGCATCAAAAGCCTCACCCTTCGCCTGAGCAAGCTCAATCCGCCCCTCGGCGGCAAAGTCGACCGCGTCACCATCATCCTCGAAGGTCACCGCGATTAGACCTATCGCACTCAGCACCCTTCTTCCTATCAGGGAACTAGTTGACAGATTAATGATGGTGGCCCTATAACATTCACGCCCTGCCCTGCCTCCTATCAGGGAACCAGCTGATAGTCCTTAATTAATAAGGAGGGGGAAATATTTAAGGTAGTTGTAAGATTGCGAATCATTTCAACTGTCAGCTTACGCTTTTTGTTCAGCACTTCTGAAACACGATTTTTGCCACCAAGTAGTGAGGTGAGGTCTTTTTGTTTTAACTTCATTTCCTCCATTCTGATCTTAATAGCTTCAATTGGGTCGGGTTCATCAATTGAAACGTATTTCTTCTCGTATTCATCCACCAAAAGAGCAACTACATCAGCCAAATCACTCTCCTT
>JAQUYE010000105.1 GCA_028691965.1 Paludibacter sp.
GTCGGAGCAGCTGATTTAACTGCCGGAGGTGTTGGTGGTGCTGCTTGTGTGACAGATGGAGCCTGAGGAGCCTGAGGAGAGTCTTCGGCTTCGACAGTGATTTTCTTTAATGCAGGAAGCTTTTCTTCAGCTAGTAATTTTTTTTTTTCGCTTGTGAGTTGGCACAAACGAATCAGGGTAAGTTCTACTAAAAGTCTTTTATTAGTACTTATGCGGTAGTTCATGTCGCAATCATTGGTGAACTTCAACGCCGCTATCAGAAAGTCGGTATGGCACTCCTTTGCCTGTTTAAGGTACCGTTGTCCAATATCAGCTCCTACTTCCATTAATTCAATTGTTGCAGGATCTTTACATACCAGTAAATCCCTGAAATGTGAACTTAGTCCTGAAATAAAATGATGACCATCAAAACCCTTGTTAAGGATTTCATTGAACAGCAGCAGTGATTGTGTTACTTCGCCCTGCAAGAAAGAATCGGTAAGTTTGAAGTAATATTCGTAATCGAGTACGTTCAGGTTTTGAATAGCACCCTGATAATCAATAGTTGTTCCGCAGAAACTAACCAACTGGTCGAAGATCGATAAGGCATCACGCATCCCGCCATCACTTTTTTGAGCAATAATGGTTAGTGCGTTATCGTCGACTGTTACCCCTTCGCTACTTGCTACATAGCGGAGATGAGCTACCGTATCAGCAACTGTAATGCGGTTAAAGTCGTAGATCTGACAACGGGAAAGGATGGTGGGTAGTATCTTATGTTTCTCGGTTGTTGCTAAAATAAAAATGGCATGCGCAGGAGGTTCTTCCAGTGTTTTAAGAAAAGCATTAAAGGCTCCCTGAGATAACATATGTACCTCGTCGATAATATAGACGCTGTATTTTCCTATTTGCGGTGGTATGCGAACTTGCTCTATTAAGGAGCGGATATCATCAACTCCATTGTTGGACGCAGCATCGAGTTCGTGGATATTGTAAGAACGTTGTTCGTTAAACGATACACATGATTCGCATTGATTACAGGCTTCTCCATCGACGGTGAGGTGCTGGCAGTTGATAGTTTTTGCAAAAATACGTGCACAGGTTGTTTTGCCAACACCACGGGGTCCACAGAATAAATACGCATGGGCAAGATGGTTCGTCAGAATGGCATTACGCAGAGTGGTGGTAAGTGCATTTTGCCCTACTACCGACTTAAAGGTAGCTGGTCTGTATTTTCTGGCTGATACAATGAAATTCTGCATGACAACTGATTGCTGGTTCTTTCTTTTGCAAAGATAGTCATAATATTTTGAAATTTTACCTATCTTTGTGGACTGTCCATACTCATTTTCTACGCAATGTCACTACATCGGATCACTTCTTTTTTGGGAAAGGTACTCTTCAGCAAATACACGATTGTTGCAGCTGTTTTTCTGGTGTATCTTATCTTTTTTGACGATCATAATCTGATCAAGAAGTATGGTATGCGACAGGAAATAAAGCAACTTGAAACAGAGTTGTCTATGTTCAGAGAGGATATCGAAGCTAACAAACAGGAAGTAGAACGATTAAAGAACGACTCTGTTTACCTTGAAAAGGTGGCACGCGAGAACTACCTGATGAAAAAGGACAACGAAGATATTTTTTTATTTAACGAAACAACTCCATGAAACGACTTTCCTCTGCTACACTTGCTCAGTTAATTGCTTCCGTTGCACTTGTTTCAGGAGCTGTACTTCATTTTATTGACATAGACTTTGGCAAGTATATTTTTGCCCTTGGAGCTGCTATTAGTATAGTACTTCAGTTGATACAACTGATACGCAAACCGGGAACAGGCTTTCGGGAGCAACGTGTGCAACGAATGAACTTTATGGTTAGTCTGGTTTTAGCGTTGGCAGTATATTCAATGGTTGAAGGCAGTACGCTTTGGGTACCTGCGGTATTGATTTATGCCCTGGTAACTCTTTTTCTTAGTTTCCGCTCCTGATACTATCTGTCAGAAGTAGGTATAAAAAAAGAGGAAGACCATTCAGTCTTCCTCTTTTTTGTGGTTTCTCTTATGAAATTTATTTCTTTTTCTTTCCGAAACGTTCGTTCAGAATAGCAATTACTTCATCAGTAATGTCATAACCTTCGTTAGCAAGCAGGATGTTATCGTTAGCTGTATTGCTGATGATCATTTCATACTTTTTATCCATATTGTATTCTTTAAGAAAGGCGTTGATGGTATCACGGAGTTCTTCGCTGATTCTCTGTTGAACTTCCATCAATTCCTGCGATAAGGTAGCGTTAAGTTGTTGAAGATCCTGCTCTTTACGCATTAATCTGTTTTGTTCCTGTTCGGCGCGTTCGCGACTCAGAAAAGCATTGTTCTCAAGCTTACGCTGAAATTCAGCCATCTCACCCTGTAGTTGACGTGCTTTTACGTTCAGGTCTAAGCGCGAGTCTTCCTGTTGTTTCAGCAGTGTTTCGTTCGATTCTTTAGCAAACTGATAGTTTAACAATAAGGAATCAACATTTACGTAGGCGATTGGTAATTTTACAGTTTGAGTTGAATCACTTCCGAATTGAACACCCGGTGTACTGCTTTTCTTGTTGTTGCCAAGTACTAAGACAAATAGTATAATCACAGCAACACCAAGTATTGCATTCACTATGAGAGAAATGTTTTTCATATTAAAAATTATTACTTTTAGAATGTATTAATCAGATCGTTCACCATTTCAGAAGCTTTATCATTCACGTCGGATTTACTTTTCTGAGCATCACGATCCTGTGAAGTAGCACAGGCAATACCTTTGTCTTTCAACGCTTTGTTACCTCCAATATGGATATTGGGAAATTCTCCGTTTTTAACAAAGAACACACGAATGCCAAAGAGTAAAATACCAATGATGAGTAAAACGGCTGAAACTATAAATGCTTGAATCATACTATACAAATTAAACCTTACAAAGATAGTCTATTTCAGGTATTAAAATTAAAACCATTTATGAATTTTATATTATTGAATTTTTAGAAACACTTTTTAACGCCTACAAGCTCCACTCTAATGTAGGAGGGCAGCTACAAACAAGGTTTCTATCTCCGAATGCATTATCAACGCGGGCTACATTTACCCAAAACTTATTGTTTTTAACCCATTCGGCAGGATAGGCAGCCTTACTACGAGGATAGGCATGATTCCATTCGTCAGCTGTTACTACATATTCGGGATGAGGAGCATTTACCAATACATTGTCGGACTGATCGTAGGTGCCGTTTTCAATTTCCTTTATTTCTTCAAATATCTGAAGTAAAGCTGTTGCAAAGCGATCAAGTTCTGCTTTCGATTCACTCTCGGTAGGCTCAATCATTAAGGTGCCATGTACAGGGAATGAAAGTGTCGGGGCATGGAATCCATAGTCGATCAATCGCTTGGCAATGTCGGTTTCAGTGATTCCTGACTTTGCTTTGAAAGTTCGACAGTCAAGAATTAGTTCGTGACCCACTCGTCCGTTGGCTCCTTTATAAAGAACCCCATAACTGTCTTTTAATAGTTCTGCCAGGTAATTGGCACTCAGAATCGCTTGTTCGGTGGAAGCTTTCAGTCCCTCTTCACCTAACATCCGTATATAACCGTAGGTAATAGGAAGCACCCCTGCACTGCCATAAGGAGCTGCAGCAACGGTGTTAAGTCCGTTTGAAGTACTTGGCAGGAAGTTGCTTAGGTGTTTCGCTACACAGATGGGGCCTACACCCGGTCCACCACCACCGTGAGGAATAGCAAAAGTCTTGTGAAGATTCAGGTGGCACACATCGGCACCAATGATACCAGGGTGAGTGAGGCCAACCTGTGCGTTCATATTAGCACCATCCATGTACACCTGTCCGCCATTTGTATGAATCACTTCACACATCCAGCGAATGGCCGGTTCAAAGATACCGTGCGTGGATGGATAGGTAACCATACAGCCGAAGAGCGTATCTTTGTATTGCTCTGCTTTTGCCTGCCAGTCGTCGCAGTCCACATTCCCGTTCGCGTCGCATTTTATTACTACTATATCCAGACCGGCCTGATGGGCGCTGGCAGGATTGGTTCCATGTGCCGAAGCAGGAATTAAGACAGTTTTACGGTGACTTTCACCCTTTGAGTGGAGGTATTCACGAATAACTATCAGTCCGGCAAATTCACCGGATGCACCCGAATTTGGTTGCAGGCTACATGCGGCAAAGCCTGTAATCTCAGATAGGTAGCTCTCGAGGTTACGAATCATTTCGTTGTAGCCTTTTGTTTGGTCGTGAGGTGCCAGGGGGTGTATACTGTTAAATTCAGGTCTGCTCAGGATGAGCATTTCAGTAGCAGCATTTAATTTCATTGTACACGAACCAAGTGATATCATCGAATGAGTAAGTGAAATATCTTTACGTTCAAGACGCTTAATATAGCGCATCATTTCAGTCTCGTTATGATAGCTGTTGAAGACTTCCTGGGTAAGATAAGGTGTACTCCGTTCGAATGATTCGTCAAACGAAGGTGAGTAGATGATTTCCTCGTCCGATACTTCCATTGGGTTGTTGTCGACTGCCTCAGTAAAGACTTCTAAGAGTTGATTCAGCAGGATGCTGTCGATACTTTCGTCGATGCTTAATCCGATGCTTCCATCTTCAAAATACCTGAAGTTAAACCTGGCAGCCAGGGCGACTTTCTTAAAGTCATCCACGCTGAGTTCTTCTGGCAGACTTATTTTAAGTGTATCGAAGAAATTTGAGTTCAATTGAGAATACCCGTAAACCGGTAGCATTTCATTCAGATAACTTGCATATCCATGTATACGCAATGCTATATTCCTTATTCCGGTTGGTCCGTGGTAAACCGTGTACATGCCGGCCATAGAGGCTAATAAAGCCTGTGCGGTACAGATATTGGAGGTTGCCTTTTCACGTTTTATATGCTGCTCTCTGGTCTGTAGTGCCATTCGCAAAGCTGTTTTCCCGTTGGCATCTTTACTTATGCCAATAATTCTTCCCGGCATTTCGCGTTTGTAAGCTTCTTTGCAGGAAAAATAGGCAGCCGACGGACCACCATAGTTAACCGGGATACCCCAGCGTTGGGTGGACCCGAATACAATGTCTACGCCCCATTCGCCCGGAGGTGTAAGTAAAGCCAGACTCAATATGTCAGCAGCTACTGCTACTTTAATACCTTTGTCGGCAGCAGAACTGACAAAATTCCTGTAGTCGCAGATTTCTCCGTCGGCGTTAGGGAATTGTACGATAGCACCAAAAAAGTCATCTCCCAACGCTGAATTCTCGTAGTTGCCTGTAATGAGCTGAATGCCCTGAGCTTTCGTTCGGGTGCGTAGTACTGCCAGGGTTTGTGGGAAAGTCTTTTCGTCAACAAACAACTTTGAGATGCCGGCTTTTACCTGTTCTCTGCTGCGAAGATTAAACATCATGGTAGCTGCTTCGGCAGCTGCAGTAGCTTCATCCAGTAAAGATGCGTTGGCTACGGGCAGACCTGTGAACTCTGAAACGGCTGTCTGGAAATTTAACAGCGCTTCCAGTCGACCTTGCGAGATCTCTGCCTGGTACGGAGTATAGGAGGTATACCAGGACGGGTTCTCAAAAATGTTTCGTAAAATTACTGAGGGAGTGAGGGTGTTGTACCATCCGGTCCCGATCAGTGAAGTGTATAGCTTGTTTTTGCCGGCAAGTTCTGAAATATGTCTGAGAAACTGTGCCTCTGTTAATGCTTCGGGCAGTTCGAGGGTTTCTGATAAGCGGATATCTTCGGGAACAGTCTGTGCGATTAGTTCGTCCATACTGTTGACTCCTATTGCATTAAGCATGGTCGACCGCTCTTCGTCGGAGATGCCTATATGACGGTGTTGAAAAAGGTCTTTCATACAAATCGTGTTGGTGAATTTTAATTCGCAAAAGTAGTTATTTTTTTCAGCATGGCTGAGGATTCGTCGAAAAAGATATTAACAGCATGTATTTTCAAACGCTGTTTTGAAGGTCGCTGGAAAAATAAATGTATCTTTGTGAAAATTTAATGTGGAATGACGTTTTCAGAATTTAATATTACTACTCCCTTACTCAACGCGTTGGTTGATTTGAATCTTCAGGAACCAACGATCATTCAGGAAAAATCATATCCGGTGATTATGTCGGGACGCGACATGGTTGGGATAGCTCAGACCGGAACGGGAAAAACTATTGCTTTTCTACTTCCGGTGCTTCGTCAGTGGAAGTTTTCGAAAGACAGGAACCCAACTGCGGTGATTGTGGTCCCAACCCGTGAGTTGGCACTGCAGGTTTCAGAGGAAATAACAAAACTAACTGCCTACATGCCTGTTCGATCCGTTGCCGTATATGGTGGGGTGAATATGGTACAGCAAACTCCTTTGCTGATGGAGGGACTGGATATTATTGTAGGAACTCCCGGACGTTTGTTGGATTTCCTCCTCAATGGCACCCTGAAATTCAAGAATGTAAAGAAGTTTATTATCGACGAGGTCGATGAAATGCTTAATCTGGGATTCCGGCCCCAACTGGTCCGACTCATGGAATTCCTTCCAACCAGGCGACAAAACCTTATGTTCTCGGCAACGATCACGCCGGAGATACATAACTTTATTGCTGATTATTTTATCGATCCTGAAGTTGTTGAAGCTGCCCGTTCGGGTTTACCACTTGAGAATATCAAACAGGCAGCTATCAAAGTGCCTAACTTTGCAACAAAAATTCAATTGCTTAATCACCTTGTATACACTCATCCCGAATTTGCAAAGGTATTGTTGTTTGTGTCGACAAAACAGATGGCCGATGATGTGTTTGAAAGATTACCCGAAGATATAGCTGCTGTAACTGGTGTTATACACGCCAATAAATCACAGAACTTCAGGTTTGAACAGTTGCGCCGTTTCAATGATGGTGACTGCAGAATGCTGATAGCTACCGACCTTGTTGCCAGGGGACTTGATTTTGAAGATGTAACACATGTAGTGAATTTTGATGTTCCTCAGGAACCGGAAAACTACATGCACCGTATTGGTCGTACAGGTCGTATTTCCAAGAAAGGGGTAGCTATATCCCTTGTAACACCAAAAGATAGTGATAGCCGAAAGAGTATCGAGGAGTTGATGGGAATAAAGATTCCCCTGATGGCCATGCCACCTGAAGTAGAACAAAGTGATGAAGTTACTTCCTACGACCAGGAGCAGGTACATATGAAAAATGTGCTTGTAAAAATCTCAAAGGTACCACAGGGTGGTGGAGCTTTCCACGAAAAAGCAGAGAAAAACAGAAAAGTAAATAAGAAGGTACGGTATACCGATAAAATGATGGTGAAGTACGGTAAACCAAAAACCAGAGGAATGAAGAAGAAAAACTAAAAAGCTAAGAATCATGAAAGTACAATTTTTAGGAGCAGCCAGAGAAGTGACAGGTAGTAAGGTGTTGATAACCACTGATAAAAACAAGAAGATACTGATCGATTGTGGAATGTATCAGGGAAAAGGTATGGAAACCGACTCATTAAACCGTAGGTTGG
Source organism: Paludibacter sp. (assembly GCA_028691965.1). Taxonomy (GTDB): domain Bacteria; phylum Bacteroidota; class Bacteroidia; order Bacteroidales; family Paludibacteraceae; genus Paludibacter. The sequence continues at coordinate 7,520 of JAQUYE010000105.1, forward strand.
GATTCAATCCTGAAGATATAAATTACCTGATTCTTTCTCATGCTCATATAGATCATACCGGATTGGTTCCCTATCTTTATAAGGAAGGATTCAGGGGGTCAGTAATATGTACCAATGCTACCAGGGACTTGTGTTCCATTATGCTACCCGACAGTGGACACATTCAGGAATTGGATATAAAATGGTACAATAAAAAAAGAGTTCGCCAGGGTTTGCCTACTGCTACTCCTATTTATAATGTAGAACATGCTGAAGAGAGTCTTGACCTCTTTATCAGTGTAGCCTACAACCGTCGTTTTTATATCAACGACGAGATTAATGTTAAGTTTACTAATTCTGGTCATATGCTTGGAAGTGCCGTTGTTAATCTTGAAATAACAGAAAACGGGCAAAAAAAGAAATTGGCATATACCGGAGATATCGGTCGTCCTTTTAATTACCTGCTCAAATCGCCACAGCCTTTCCCGCAATGTGATTACTTAATTACCGAATCAACCTACGGTGATCGTATTCATCAGCCACAGAGTCAGATAGAAGATGATTTGCTTGAAGTTGTAATACATACCTGTGTTGAGAAGAAAGGGAAATTAATTATTCCATCCTTCTCGGTAGGGAGAACCCAGGAGATTGTGTACCTCCTAAATAATTTCTACAACGAAGGCAAACTTCCCCGTATTAAAGTCTATGTGGATAGTCCGCTCTCGGTAAACGCCACTGAGATTTTCAGGATGAATACAGATACAATGAATGCAGAGGTGAAAGCGGTAATGAAATACGATAAAGATCCTTTCGGGTTCAACAATCTGGTTTATATTAAGAATGTAGAAGAATCGAAAGCACTCAATGATTCTGAAGAGCCCTGTATTATCATTTCTGCTTCAGGAATGGCTGAAGCCGGTCGAATTAAACACCACATAGCCAATAATATCTCCAAGCCCTCAACAACTATCCTGATTATAGGCTATTGTTCGCCAAGTTCACTGGGAGCCCGTATTCAGGAGCCGGGTTTACGTGAAATTTCTATTTTCGGTGAAATGCGTCCG
>JAQUYE010000106.1 GCA_028691965.1 Paludibacter sp.
AAAGCTACCGATGCCGAACTGGTAATGGCTACCGACCCCGACTCCGACCGAATGGGAATTGCCGTTAAGAATGATGCTGGCGAATGGATACTGGTAAACGGAAATCAAACTGCCCTCCTCTTTGTATATTACCTTATTCGTCGCTGGAAGGAAACCGGCAAGCTGAAAGGTAAAGAATATGTGGTTAAAACGATTGTTACCACCGAAATTATAAAAGATGTAGCCGAAAAGAACGGAGTTGAATGCTTCGATTGCTATACCGGTTTCAAATGGATTGCAAGTGTGATCCGCGAGCTGGAAGGTAAAAAGGAATACATAGGAGGTGGAGAAGAAAGCTATGGCTTCCTACCTGAAACCTTTGTACGCGACAAAGACGGTGTTTCGTCCTGCACCCTGATGGCCGAAATTGCTGCCTGGGCGAAGGATAATGGCATGACGCTTTATCAGTTACTGAAACAGATTTACGTGGAATACGGCTATGGCAAGGAGAAGGGAATCTCGGTTGTACGAAAAGGTAAATCAGGCGCTGAAGAAATTGCTCAGATGATGACTGATTTCCGCAACAACCCTCCGAAAGAACTGGCAGGTTCAGCGATCCGGATTATCAAGGACTATAAAACACTGAAACAAACAAATGTAGCAACAGGAGTAATTACCGATCTTGATATGCCTGCCCGGTCGAACGTACTTCAATATTTCACTGAAGATGGAACCAAGATTTCGGTTCGTCCTTCCGGAACTGAACCGAAGATTAAATTTTACATCGAAGTAAGAGGTGAAATGAAATCACGCGAAGAGTACGATGCAGCCGATGCAGCAGCATCCTTAAAAATCGAAGCGGCCCGTGCTTCCCTGAACGTGTAATATTTCGTTTTAACGATACCTGAAAAATGCAGGCCTTTTACATAGTAATTGTAGAAGGCCTGCTTATTTCTTATGTAGTTATTACTCCCTGATATACACTCTTTTTACACGACGGGAGATGCCGGTAAGAATTTCATAGGGGATAGTTCCAATCTTAGCGGCTATCTCTGCGATAGTAATCCCTTCACCAAAAACCTCTACCGTATCGCCTTCTTCCACATCCAGACCGGTCACGTCGACCGTAATCAGGTCCATGGACACATTGCCGACCACCGGTACGCGTCGACCCTCAATCATCACCTCACCAACTCCATTACCCAGTTTTCGGTCAAACCCATCTGCATAACCGATTGGCAGTACAGCTATTCGGGTGGGAGTAGTTATTTTTCCATTCCTGTTATACCCTACTGTTTCTCCGGCTTCTATCGTTTTAAGCTGAAGTATCAGGGTTCTCAACGAACAAACCTGAGGGAGTGACACGCCGGGAAGCGATGATATGCCATAATGTCCGATTCCCAATCGTACCATCTCCATCTGATAGTCGCCAAATCGTTCAATACCGGCCGAATTCAATAAATGTCGAAGCACAGGATAGCCGAGTGACTGCCCGAGTTGAAGGGCAGCTTCTTTAAATACCCCTGCCTGCTGTTGCGTAAAGGCATCCAGGGAGGGGGCATCCGCACCGGCAAGATGCGAAAACACGGATTTAACCAACACTTCAGAATGTTGAATCAGCAGCTCTGCAAGCTCCTTCAGCTCAGAGGGATCAAATCCCAGTCGATGCATTCCCGAATCAATCTTAAGATGAACCGGATAGGACTGCACACCTCGTTTGGATGCAGCAGCAATAAACTCCTTCAGCAAACGGAAACTGTAAATCTCGGGTTCAAGCTGGTAATCAAAAAGCAGGTCAAAGACACTTTTTTCCGGATTCATAACCACGATAGGAATATGAATTCCCGAATTCCGCAATTCAGCTCCTTCGTCAGCTACTGCCACTGCCAGGTAATCAACCCGGTGGTACTGCAGGGCACGCGCAATTTCAACCGAACCGCTTCCGTAAGCAAATGCTTTTACCATGCACATAACCTTCGTTCCGGGTTTGAGGTATGCACGATAGTAATTCAGGTTACTGACCAGCTTATTAAGGTTAACCTCCAAAATGGTTTCGTGAGCAATTTTCTCAAGCTTTCGCGAAAGCACTTCAAAATGAAACGAGCGGGCACCTTTTAATAAGATAGCTTCCTTATTCAAATTATCAATCAGGTCGGATCGTAAAAAATCGTCCGTATTGTAAAAAAAATGCGCATCGAAGCCGGCAAAGACTTCGTGTTGCTGACGGAGTTCCGGTCCGATTGCAATTAACTTATTCAGCTCGTACGCGCGACAGATATCCGCAATTTTATGATACAGCTGCACCGCTCCGTACCCGCTCTGAAGGATATCCGAGAGAATAAGCGTCTTCGATAATTGATTGGAAGAGGCCTGTTGACTCAGAAACTCCAGTGCTATCTGAAGCGAATCAACATCCGAATTATAACTGTCGTTGATAAGAATACAACCTTTAACACCCTCTTTCACTTCCATGCGCATGGCAACCGACTCAAGACCTGCAAGTCGTTCGTTGATAAGTTCTTCGGAGTAGTCGTTTACCAACAGATAAACAATACAGTGCAGGGCATTTTCAACCGAGGCCTTATCGGTAAAGGGTAGTCTGAATTGGTAACTGACCGACTGATAAACCAATTTTACAGTGCTTTGTGTTTCAGATTGAATATCCACAATCCGAACCAGCGCGTTTTCATCACGCCCCCAGCTTATCAAGCGGCACGACAACTCACTCTTCCGGATTTGCTCATGTACCAAACGATGATCCGAACAGTAAATCAACATCGAACTTTCCCGAAACAGCACAAGTTTTTCCCTTATTTTATCTTCCAGGCTGCTGAAATTTTCCTGATGGGCATCACCGATAGTAGTAAATATGCCACTATCAGGCTTAATAATCGTCTGCAAGGCTGCCATTTCACCCGGCAGCGAAATACCGGCTTCAAAGATGGCCATTTCAGTAGTTTCATCGATTTGCCATACCGACAAAGCAACTCCTATCTGCGAATTATAACTTCGTGGTGAGCGCACCATCTTCTTATCCGGACTAAGCAGTTGATACAGCCATTCCTTGACGATGGTTTTTCCATTACTACCGGTAATGGCAACGACGGGAAGATCGAAAGCAGCACGGTGATGGGCGGCCAGGTATTGCAACGCTTTTAAGGTATCCGGAACCGAAATAAAAAAAGCATCGGAATACAACTGTGTATCAGGTAGCTCACTGACAACAAAAGCCCGAACTCCCTGCTGATACAAATCAGCTATATAGCGATGCCCGTTGTTGCGTTCACTCTTCAGGGCAAAGAACAAAGTCTTTTCCGGAAACAACAGCGAACGGCTATCCGTGAGCAGATGAGTGAGCGAAAGATTGAAATTCACCGGCACCGGAACACCAAATAATTCAGCAATCTTAGTTAGTAACACCTTGGTTATAGTTTACTGTTTTTTGCCTTAAAAGCCAGGGCATACAATTTAATTTGCTTGATCATGGCTACCAGTCCGTTCGAACGTGTAGGCGACAAATGTTCCTTCAGTCCGATTTTATCTACAAAATACAATTCAGTAGTTAAAATCTCATCGGGTGTACGTCCGGAATATACCTGCAACAAAAGTGCAACTATCCCTTTCACTAAAATGGCATCACTCTCTCCTTTAAAGATGATACTATCCTGATCCATTTCGGCATGCAACCACACCCGGCTCTGACAACCCTCTATTATATTTTGGGGAACCTTATACTGTTCGTCGAGGGGCTCCAGACTGTTACCCATATCAATCAATAAGGCATATTTGTCCATCCAGTCGTCAAACTGACTAAAATCTTCTACTATCTGATCCTGCAATTGATTAATTGTCATAGTCTATATTATGATAACATGATTACTACTTTTCTTAGTGCCTGTATAAACACATCAACTTCCTCTTTGGTATTGTAAAACGCAAAGGATGCCCTGACTGTTCCCGGTATATTCAGCGAATCAATAAGCGGTTGTGCGCAATGATGACCGGTACGTACTGCAATTCCCATCTTGTCGAGCAGCATTCCGATATCATACGGATGAATACTGCCAACCAAAAATGAAATAACAGCACTTTTATTCTCTGATGTACCGATAATGCGCATGCCCTCTATCTCATTAAGCTTTTCGGTAGCATAGCGGGTAAGTTCGTGCTCATAGACAGCAATCTCGTTTAAACCGATGGCCGACACATACCGCAACGCTTCTGCCAGTGCCGTGGAACCGATATAATCGGGCGTACCGGCTTCGAGTCTGAATGGTAATTCGTTGTAGGTGGTTTTCTCAAAACTAACCTTATCTATCATTTCACCACCTCCCTGATAGGGCGGCAACGCATTCAATACATCATAGTTCCCGTACAGTACGCCGATGCCCGTCGGACCGTAAATTTTATGAGCAGAGAATACGTAAAAGTCGGCATCCAGTTCCTTTACATTTACCGGAATATGAGGTACTGCCTGAGCACCGTCGACCAGCACGCGGATTCCTTTGCTGTGGGCCATCTCTATCATCTGTCGAATCGGATTCACCGTACCCAGCACATTCGAAACATGCGCAACAGCCACCAGTCGTGTACGCTCATTCAGCAGCGAATCGTAAACCTGAAGATCAAGTTCTCCGGTTTCGTTCATGGGCACTACCTTCAACTTCAGTCCCTTGCGTTCACATACCATCTGCCAGGGTACTATATTTGAATGATGCTCCATAACCGTCACAACGATTTCATCGCCCTCCTTACAAAAGGCTTCACCGAACGAAAAAGCTACCAGGTTGATGGCCTCGGTCGTTCCGCGGGTAAAGATTATTTCTTCCCGCTTTTCGGCTCCCAGGAACTCAGCCACCGTTGATCGTGCAGCCTCATGAGCTTCAGTTGCCTTCTGACTAAGGTAATGAACCCCGCGGTGAATATTGGCATTCAGGTGATTATAGGCATATTCGATTTTTGAAAGTACCTGCAGGGGTTTTTGAGTGGTAGCCCCATTGTCGAAATAAACCAATGGTTTACCGTATATTGTTTCTTCCAGTATCGGAAAATCAGCCCGAAACTGTAAAATATCTTCGTTGCTTAACATGTCGTACGCATTTAGTTGTGCAAAAGTAAGCATATTTTTTAAAACAGATATGCTTTGCAAGCTACTAACATTTTTTGATATTTAACCTTTAACAGCAAGGTTATTGTCGAAATTAGCTGTATTTTTGTGCGATTTTTCCCATAATATGCACAAAACAGACATGCACATGGATAAACCATTTTTTCAGCGTAATCTCCCCCACCTGACGGCCCTTGTAATCTTCCTTGTAATTGCATTTTTTTACATGAAACCTGTCCTCGAAGGCAAACAACTACTGGGACACGACACCGAAAGCTGGATGGCTGCTGCCAGGGAAACACTTGATTACAACGAGAAAAACGATGATGTTGCACTCTGGACTAATTCCATGTTCGGTGGAATGCCTACTTACCAAATCTCGATGGTGCAACCCAACAACCTGCTGCAGTATGTTGAAAAGGCCATAGCCACCATCCCCACTCCGGTATTTTTTGTTGTCCTTTACCTTCTGGGCTTTTATATCCTGCTTTTAAATTTCAAAGTAAATCCCTGGCTGGCACTGGTAGGATCCATTGCTTTTACCTTTGCCTCTTATAATTTTATTATAATTGCAGCGGGTCATAACTCCAAAGCAATTACCATAGCCTATATGGCGCCTCTTATCGGGAGTGTTTTCCAGACGTTCAGGTACAACAAGCTGAGTGGCGCCCTCCTTACCACCATATTTCTGAGTCTGGCTATCCGTGCCAACCATATCCAGATACTCTATTACACCCTCTATATCCTGCTTATTTTTGCGGTAGTAGAACTCGTATATTCCATCCGCGATAAAAAACTGGTTTCATTCCTGCAATCTGCCGGCTTGATGGTAGTAGCCCTTATCATTGCACTGGGCATGAATGCTACGGCACTGCTTACTACCAACGAATACAGCAAGTACACCATGCGTGGTGCATCGAACGGACTTACCACCGATAGTCAGAATGTACAGGAGGGTCTGAGTACCGATTATATTACCCAGTGGAGCTATGGAATTGACGAAACAATGACCGTACTGATCCCTGACTTCAAAGGTGGTGCCAGTGGCGGCAAACTCGACGTCGACAGCGAAACGGGTCAAGCCATGGCCGAACGCTTTGGAAAAGGGAATGCCTCGAAAGTAATGGAGAGTATGCGCTTTGGATTGTACTGGGGTACACAGCCCGGCACTTCCGGTCCGGTTTACTTTGGAGCCGTAGTCATGCTCTTATTTGTATTGGGCTTCTTCGTTCTGGATAAACGAACCCTTTGGTGGTTAGTGCCTGTCGTTATCCTTACCTTAGTGTTATCCTGGGGTCGCAATTTCATGTGGCTTACCGAATTGTTTATCAACTACGTTCCCTTATACAATAAATTCCGAACCGTATCGATGACCTTGGTGGCTACAGGATTTGCAGTTACCCTGATGGCATTACTCACTTTAAAGGAGTTGTTGTTCGGTACTATCGACAAATCAAAACTGCTGCGTCCGCTTATCACCAGCACCGCCATTGTAGGAGGTATAGCACTCCTCTTCGCCTTACTGCCTTCGCTGGCCGGCGATTTTACTGCTGCGCAGGATCAACAGTTTGCCGAACAGCTATCTTCAGCTTATCAGGCTGATATGTCGTTTATTGCTGAGACACTTCCGGCCGACCGGGAAGCAATGTTGCAATCCGATGCCTTCCGATCGCTGATCTTTATACTTCTGACTGCCGGTGTTCTTTGGCTGGTGATTCAGTCGAAAATTAAACTGAATCTTGCACTGCTGGCGTTCGGACTCTTATTTCTGATTGATTTAGTGCCGGTGGCTAAACGTTACCTCAACGACGATAACTTTGCCCGTAAGCGTACTGCCAAAAACCTCATTCAACCCAGTGTGGCTGATAAGTACATCTTAGAGGATCCGACTGAATTCCGGGTGTTAAACCTTTCAGTCAACTTATTCAACGATGCCTCCACCTCTTATTTCCACGACCACATCGGAGGATATCATGCCGCTAAGTTGCGCCGCTATCAGGAATTAATCAATATGCAAATTACCGGCGAACTGGAAAAGTTTTATTCTATCAACAGTTTCGAACAACTCGACTCGGCATTACAGACCATGGGAGTATTGAATATGTTGAATATGAAATACATTATCATGGATCCTAAAAGCATGCCGTATGAGAACCGCTATGCAAATGGAAATGTGTGGCTGCCGGCAACCGTACACATGGCAGCAACTGCTGATGAAGAAATGCAACTCACGGGAGATATAAATACCCTCACCGAAGTAGTGGTTGACGAGCGTTACAAAGATCTGCTACCGGGTACTGTGCAAGCCGACAGCGCCTCTGTTATCCGGCTCATTCATCGCAGTCCGAACCGCCTTGAATACGAAGCCGACATACAGAGCGAACAGGTAGCAGTATTCTCGGAAATCTTTTACGATAAAGGATGGCATGCCTACATCAACAATGAGGAAGTGCCCTATTTCAGAGCAAATTACCTGTTGAGAGCTATGACACTGAAACCCGGCAAGTATACCGTTGAGTTTCGTTTTGCACCATCCTCCTACCAAACAGGCAATACGATTGCACTGATAGCATCAGTGATTTTATTCCTGTTGATAGCTGGTTATATAGTTATTCGTTACACCCGGTTAAAAAAGAAGACAGCATGACCGAAGAAAAAGAAAAAAGGAAGTTTAGCGTTCGAAATATACATATGACTTCGACCCTTAGTATGTCGATGGTATTGTTTATGATCGGAATGGTTATCATGCTGCTGTTTGTAGCACACGAAATGAGTACCCGCCTGCGGGAGAATATAAGTCTGTCGCTGATCTTAAAAGACGAAGTTACCTCTACCGAACTCACCCGCATACAGCAATACCTCACCAACTCTCCTTTTGCACGCGAGAGCAAACTTATATCCAAGGAAGATGCCCTGAAGGAGCATATCGCTACCATGGGCGAAGACCCGGAAAAATTCCTGGGCTTTAATCCGCTGATGGCATCCATCGAAGTAAAGTTGTTTGCCGAATACGCTCAGGTCGACAGCGTGGAAAAAATTGAAACCCGGCTGTCCAGGTTTAAAAGCATCGACAGGGTCGCTTATCAAAAAGACATAGTCGCTCTTGTAAACGACAACATAGCACGGATAAGTCTGTTGCTGCTTGGATTTGCAATCGTATTACTACTTATATCAATTGCGCTTATCAACAACACAATAAAAGTATCCATCTATGCCAACCGTTTTCTTATCAACACCATGAAATTAGTAGGTGCCACTCCCTGGTTTATCCGCAAGCCCTATATTATACGGGGGATGATCAACGGTTTACTGGCATCAGTAATAGCTTTGCTGATGTTGGGCGGTTTGATGGCGTATATAGCCCGTGAGACCGACATTAATCTATTTGCCCTGTCGACCGGCACCCTGGTGAGTGTGGCCGGAATAGTAATATTCCTCGGAC